>NZ_JBSGFQ010000191.1:0-16707 GCF_053603495.1 Nonomuraea sp. NPDC004186
TACGGGCCGCCGTCCTTCTCGTGGGCGGTGATCTCGTCGTACTCGGCCAGCGACAGCGTCGGCGGCTTCTCGCACCAGACCCACGCGCCGGCGTCCAGGCCGGCGATCACCGCCTCCCGGTGCGCCACCGGCGGGGTCGCGACGACGACCAGATCGGGGCTCTCCCGCGCCAGCAGGTCCGCCACATCCGTGTAGCGGCCCGGGATGCCGTGGGATTCGGCCAGCTTGTTCGCGCGGGCGGAGTCGACGTCGCACACGGCCAGGACCCGCACCGCGTCGCCGGCCGCGGCCAGGGCGGGAAGGTGGCTGATTCTCGCGATGCCCCCGGCGCCGACGACGGCGACGCGGACCGGGGACGGAAACGCAGGCATGAACACTCCCTCGGACGACCCAAAAAGTGATCGATCACTTTTCTCGGCCAACTTAGTTTCGATCACGCCGGGGTGTCAACGCCCGCCTTGTCCCCCAGGTGGGCCTTCAGCCGAGGGGTGACGGCGCGACGGACTCGCGGCTGCGTACGGGCATCGGAACCCGGTGCACTTCGCCCACCCGGTCGCCGTCCGCGCGGTCGCGGTCGATCTCGGTGAACAGCACGTCGACGGCCTTGCGACCCAGCTCGTAATGGGGCAGCGCCACGGTGGTCAGCTTGGGGCGCATCCACGAGGCGATGGGATGGTCGTCGAAGGAGACGACGGAGACGTCGGCGGGCACCTTGAGTCCGAAATCGTCGAGCGCCTGGTAGGCGCCCATGGCGATGCGGTCGTTGAAGCAGATCAGCGCGCGCGGCTGGGCGGTGTGCAGGAGGTCGCGGGTCGCGGCGAGGCCGTATTCGGGCTGCCAGTCGGGGCAGGTGCGGGCACCCGCCACCTCGACCCCCACCTCGCCGAGTGCTTCGCGGATGCCGACGAGCCGTTCCACCGCCGCGACGCTCTCGGCGGGCACGTCACGCAGACCCGGACCGGCGCCGATCAGGTAGATGCCGTCGCGGTGGCCGGCCTCGAGCAGGATGCGGGCGGCGCGGCGGCCGGCCTCGACCTCGTCGGGAAGGACGGCGGGCAGGGGAGTGGGCTGTTCGGGCAGCGCGTTGAGCAGCACGGCGGGCGTGGCCGTGATGGTCTTGGGCACCTTGATGGTCCTGGTGAACATCGAGGCCAGGACGAGCCCGTCCACCTGCCGGTCATGCATGGCCTGCAGCAGGAGGCTTTCGAGTTCGGCGTCGCCCTCGGTCTCACCGATGAACAGCATGAAGCCGCGGTCGCGGGCGGTCTCGAGCGCTCCCTTGATCATGTCACCGGCCAGCCGCGAGGTGGCGATGGTGTCGGAGATGAAGCCGATCGTCCGGGTGGTGCCCGTACGCAGGCCGACGGAGACGATGTTGGGCCGGTACTGCAACTCGTCGGCCGCTTTCAGCACCCGCTGCTCGACGTCCTGAGAGATGCGCAGCTCACGGCCGCGGCCGGACAGGACGAGCGAAGCGGTCGTGCGGGAGACGCCGGCAGCCTTGGCCACATCCGCCAAGGTGACCCGTCGTGGGCTCACCCAGGACCTCCGATCGTCAAGAGTGGGTTACGGGGGGTTGACATCGTACGACACGCACCGTGAGACTAACGGGCGCTAACCCGATTTAGCAACGGAGTTCGGGACATCAGCCTGCGCCGATTGTCCCAGGCAGCAGAGGAGATGCACATGGCTCGTCGAGGTCGCTCCGGGGCCGCGCTGGTGATCGCCATGGGGACGCTGGCCGCCGCCTGCGCGGCTCCCGGCAGCAACAGCCCGCAGCCCGCGGCCACCAGCGCGCCGGCCCCGTCCGCGGCGCCCACCTGCGGCACGGCGCCGATCACGATGAACGGCTACTTCGAGACCGGTTTCCCGCTGCCCAAGGCGCTGACCACCGAGTTCACCAAGCAGCACCCGAACGTCACGTGGAACATCCGCGAGGACCAGTTCGCCGTGATCACGCAGAACGCCCCCCGCGTGCTGGCGGACAACCCGCCCGACCTGATGCGCCTGCCCCAGGTCTCCGAGCTGGTCAAGGACAACCTGCTGAAGAACCTCGACGGCTACGCGAAGGTGTTCGGCTGGGACAAGTGGCCGGCTTCCCAGCTTGAGCAGCTGCGCCTCGGCCCGGGCGGGCGGCCGCGCGGCGAGGGCTCGCTGTACGCCCTGGGCCTCAACTCCAGCATGACCGGGATCTTCTACAACAAGAAGCTCGCCGCGAAGATCGGGATGTCCGCGCCGCCCGCCACGCTGGCCGAGCTCGACGCGCTGCTGGACAAGGCCAAGAAGGCGGGCATCACGCCCATCGTGCAGTTCAACGGCGGCGCCACCGGCGGCCTGGCGTTCCCGCTGCAGGACCTCATGGCCTCCTACGGCCCGGCCGCCCCGATCAACGACTGGATCTTCCAGAAGCCCGGCGCCACGATCGACACCCCGTCGAACCTGCAGGCCGTCCAGCACCTGGAACGGTGGATCAAGGCGGGATACTTCGAGAAGGACGTCAACGCGGTCGACTACGCGACGATGATGAGCCGCTTCATCGACGGCCAGGGGCTGTTCATGTTCAACGGCGACTGGGAGTCCGGCAACCTCGACAAGCAGATGCCGGGCGACGTCGGCTTCTCCCTGATGCCGCCGGCGCAGCAGGGCGGCAAGCGGGCCGCCATGTCGGCGCCCCTCACCTTCGGCATCGCCGCGAACGCCAAGAACGCCGACTGCGCCGCCTTCTTCCTCGACTGGGTGGCCACCGACAAGCGGGCCCGCGAGATCGGCGTCGAGGTCGGCGGCTCGCGTCCGATGGGTCCCGCCGACGCGTACATGCCCGAGGTGGCCGCGGACAAGGTCACCGCCGGCACGCTGGCGGCCGGAGCGGACATCTCCAAGGACAACGGCGCGATGGACTTCATCGCCAACGCCACCGGCGCCATCTACGCCAAGAGCTGGACGCCCCAGCTGCAGAAGCTGGTGGCCGGGCAGCAGAAGCCGCAGGAGCTGCTGAAGACGGTCCAGGCCGACTACGCCGGCCAGCTCGAAGGGAACTGACGCAGGTGGTCACCCGTCCTGCCGGCGCCCGATCCCCGCACCGCCGCCCGGTCGCGGCCAGGCTGCGCGACGCGCGCGGCCTGGTCGGCTGGCTGTTCGTCGCGCCGGCGTTCGCCTTCTACGCGGTCTTCGTCCTGCGTCCGATCGCCCTGACGTTCCAGTACTCGCTGTACGAGTGGGACGGCATCGGCCCGTCCACCTGGGTCGGTCTGGCCAACTTCGGGAAGGTCTTCACCGACCCGGACCTGTACGACTCGCTGATCAACGCCGTCAAGCTCATCGTCTTCTTCAGCGCGATCCCGGTCCTGCTGGGCCTGGCCATCGCCGCCACCATCCGGCGCATCGCCCAAAGCCGGCTGGCCCTCGTGGCGCGGACCGTTCTCTTCCTGCCGCAGGTCATCCCGCTGGTGGCCGCCGGCATCGCCTGGAGCTGGCTGCTGGCCTCCACCGGCGTGATCAACCAGCTGCTCTCGCTCGTCGGCCTCGGCGGGATCACCCGCGCCTGGCTGGGCGATTTCTCCACCGCGCTGCCGGCGGTCGGGATGATCGGCGCATGGGTGCTCCTCGGCCTGTGCACGCTGCTGCTCCTGGCCGGCATGAGCAAGATCGACCCGTCCCTGTACGAGGCCGCCCGGCTGGACGGCGCCGGCCCGTGGCGGGAGTTCGTCTCGATCACCGTCCCCAGCCTGCGGCAGGAGATCGCGGTCTGCGTCACCGTGACCGTGATCGCCGCCCTGGCCAGCTTCGACATCATCTACATCTCCACCCAGGGCGGCCCGGGCAACACGACCATGGTGCCCGGCCTGCAGATCTACTACCTGGCCTTCTCCGAACGCGAGGTCGGCATGGCCTCGGCCCTGGCCCTGGTGCTCATGGTCCTCGTGATCGCCTGCGCCCTTCCCATCCAGTGGTTCACCAAGGAGGGCAACCGATGATCACCTCGTGGCGGGAGTCCTGGACCGGCAGGGTGCTGCTCATCGCCATGATGGCGATCACGATCCTGCCGTTCCTCAGCCTGTTCGTCACCGCCCTGCACCCGTCAGGCACCTACCCGGCCGGGCTGGCCTGGCCGGCCGACCCGCAGTGGGGCAACTTCCTCGCCGCCTTCCGGGCCGCGAACATGGGCGAGCTGCTGAAGTCGAGCGTCCTCATCGTGCTCGGCGTGGTCCCGATCTCCATCGTCCTGGCGACGATGGCCGGCTTCGCCATCGGCCACCTGCGCGTCATCGGCGGTCGCGTGATCTTCCTGCTGTTCGTGCTCGGCCTGACCCTGCCCTTCGAGGGCATCATCACGCCGCTGTACTACCAGATCCGCGACATGGGACTGCTCAACACGCGCTGGGCGATCATCCTGCCGCTCATCGGCCTGTTCATGCCGTTCTCCGTCTTCTGGATGCGCGCGCACTTCGTCAACATGCCCGGCGAGCTGTCCGAGAGCGCGCGGATGGACGGGGCCAACGTCTGGCAGTTGTTCCGGCGCATCCACGTCCCTCTGGCCATGCCGGCGATCTCGTCCCTGGGCATCCTGCTGTTCCTGTGGACCTGGAACCAGTTCCTGCTGGCCATCGTCCTGGTCGACGACCCGACCAAGCGCACCATGTCCGGCGCGCTGGGCGCCTTCCAGGGGCAGTGGGGCACCGACATCCCGCTGCTGTGCGCCGGGTCGCTGCTGATCCTGACCCCCACGCTCGTGATCTTCCTCATCTTCCAGCGGCACTTCGTCAAGGCCCTGCTCCAGGGCTCCCTGAAGGGCTGACGGCGATGAACGCGACATCGCGACCCGCACGATGCCGGCGGCCACACCCCAGGAGACCCTCGCGGGCGCCGTGCGACCACTCGGGAATCACCGGAGCGATCGAACCGGCCCACGCCGCCCGGCTCGACCCGCAGGAGCGCAGGCGCGGATGAAAAGGAAGGTTGTCCGCATGCCCACACAAGGGCGACTGAACGCTGCGCCATATCCGACGGGAGCCGCATGAGTGTCGGCCTACCCGCGCGCTGGACGCGGCGGCACCTGGAGCTGCTCGTCGAAGCCGCCGCGACCACGGCACCCGTCTTCGACCCCGCGGCCCTGCCCCGGATCCTGCCGGACCACGACCTGTGGGACCTGTGGCCCGTCCAGGAGGAAGACGGCTCGACCTGCGTGATCGGCGGCCAGGAGCTGTGGATGGCGCTGTCGGCGCCGCTCCTCGCTCACCCCGAGGAGCGCCACGACCAGGCCCGCATCCGCCTGCTCGCCAAGGACGGCGACAGCTGGACGGACCTGGGGCACGCGTTCGCCGACGGCGCCTCGCCGGGCAGCCGGGAATGGTCGGGATCGGCGGTCCGCCGCCCCGACGACACCGTGTCGGTGTTCTACACGGCCGCCGGACGGCGCGGAGAAACGCCTCCGACGTTCCGGCAGCGCGTCGTCGAGGCCCGCCCCGCCTTGGTCGCCGACGGCCGCCGGATCCTGCTGGACCCGGGCGCCGAGCACCGTGAGCTCCTCCGCTCGGACGGCCGCATGTACCTGCCGGCCGAGGAGATCACTGGGGCGCCGGGGCGTATCAGGGCATTTCGCGATCCCGGCTGGTTCCGCGACCCGGCTGACGGGCGCGATTACCTGCTCGTCGCCGCGTCCGTCGCGGAAGGCGACCCTTTCAGCGGTGCGATCGCCCTGGCCGAGACGCGGAACGGCGCCTGGTCCCTGCTGCCGCCTCTCGTCGTGGCCGAGGGCATCAACCATGAGCTGGAACGGCCGCACATCATCGTCCACCGGTCCCGGTACTACCTCTTCTTCTCCACCCAGCGCCACTCCTTCCACCCGGCCGACTCCGCGCCCACCGGGCTCTACGGCTTCGTCTCTCCCAGCCTGACGGGGCCGTACGAGCCGCTCAACGGGTCCGGGCTCGTACTCCGGAATCCCAGCGCCGAACCGGACCAGGCCTACGCCTGGCTGGTGCTGCCGGACCTCCACGTGGTCAGCTTCGCCAACTACCGATCGTCCCCGGGCGTGGATCTCCGATCCGCGCGGGCCGCGCAGGCACGAGCGGCATTCGGCGGAACCATCGCACCGATCCTCAAGCTCACCTTGAACGGGATGGCGACCTCCGTCGTCCCGGCCGAGGCAGGTGTGCGGCACAGCGCTGCCAACCCCTGAGGCGCAAGCGGACGGCCCCCTCGCCGAGGGAGCCGTCAAGTAGGCTCTGGACCATGGGGGTTACCGGTCACACGCCGCCGAACGACACTCCTCCCGGCCGGTCCGCGAGCATCTGGGACGTCGCCCGCGTGGCCGGCGTCTCCCAGCAGACCGTCTCCCGCGTCATCAACGGCAAGACCCGCGTGAGCGAGTCGACCCGGGCCAAGGTGATGCAGGTCATCGCCGAGCTCGGCTACCGCCCCAACCGGCTCGCCCGGACGCTGGCCGGTGGGCCGGCGAGCTCGGTCACCGTGCTGACCTCCGACACCGCCCTGTTCGGCGCGGCGGCCACGCTGCGCGGCATGGAGGAGGCGGCCAGGGCGGCCGGCTTCTCGGTGGGCATCAGCGTGCTGGAGCCGGGCGCGAACGGTACGGACGTCGCCCTGCGCCTCAACCGGCCCCAGGAGCCTGTCATGGTGATCGCCTACGACGACCCCGGCGAGCGGGCGCTCCGCGAGCTGCCGCCGGACGTGCCGGTGACGGCCGCCGTCGAACGTCCCGACGACGGCTCGGGCGACAACCCGTGGCAGCTCTGGCTGGACGACCGGGCCGCGGCGGCGCACGCGACGCGCCACCTGCTGAGCCTGGGGCACCAGACCGTCCACTACATGGCCATCCCGTCCTCCACCAGCGCGCTTCCGCAGCGGACCCGTGGCTGGCAGGACGCGCTGCGGGCCGCCGGCCGCCCCTTGCCCGACCCTCTGCGCGGCGGCTGGACTCCCCGCTCCGGATACCTCGCGGTGCGCTCCCTGCTGGCGGACCGCTCGGTGACCGCCATCCTGTGCGGCAACGACGACCTGGCCCTGGGCGTCATGCGGGCCGCGCGCGAGGCCGGACGGGACATCCCCGGCGATCTCAGCGTGGTCGGCTTCGACGACACGCCGGCGTCGGCCTACCTGCACCCCTCGCTCACCACTGTACGGCTCGACTTCGAGGGTCTCGGCCGAGCGTGCTTCGGCCTGCTGCTGCGCAGGCTGCAGCCGGAGGCCGCACTGTCCCTTCCGACCTGGAACGAGCCGGAGCTCATCGTGCGGGAGAGCAGCGGCCCGCCGCCGGCTACTCCAGGAACGCCGCGACGGTGGACCTGAACCGGGCGGCGTCGTCGAGCCACGGGAAGTGTCCGGCTCGGGCCTGAATGACGAGTTCGGCGTTCGGGAACAGCCCGGCGAACTCGGCCATGGCCGGAGGAGGCGCTCCCAGATCGACCTCTCCGGCGAGCAACAGTACGGGCGATGCGAACCGGGCCAGCGCGGCGCGGGTGGCGTCCGGGTCGAAGGCGCCTTCGGCACCGAAGGCCGTCATGACCTCCGGGTCCTGCCGCTCCGCATCCGCCGCGTGATGGGCCTGCGCCACCTCGTCCCACCGGCCATAGGAGAACGGCGCGACGGCCTGCCAGTCGTCGTTCGTGGCCCGGCCCGCCACGATCGTTTCGAGGGCCGCGTACGCCTCCGGGAACCACGGCTCGTCGTGGCGCAGCCGAGCCGTCTCGCGCCGGAGGTCACCTGAGATCGCGATGCCGACGGCTCGGACGCTCGGGGTGATCAGCGCAAGCCTGCCGACGCGCCGCGGGTGGCGGGCCGCGTACTGCGCGGCCAGATTCGCACCGGCGCAGTGCGCGAGCAGGTCCATCCGGTCCAGGCCCAGGTGCGCGCGCAGGGCCTCCACGTCGGCGACGAGCCGGTCACAGCGGTAGGACGCGGTGTCCTGGGGTTTCGCGGACCGGCCGGTGCCGCGCGGGTCCAGCATGATCAGCTGCCGTTGCGCGGACAGGCCGCCGAGGTCGCCGAGATAGGTGGCGGCCGTCGGCCCGCCGGGCAGGCAGACCACCGGCGCACCGTCCCCGGCCACGTGGTAGCTCAGCTTGGTGCCGTCGTACGAGGTGAAGAACTCCATGCCCCGCAGCCTGAGGGGTGGCGGCGGCGGTGGCTATCGTTTAGCCACAGCTACATGATGGGTGGGACGGATGGCGGTCGAGATCAGGTTCACCGCGGCGTCGGTGGCCAGGGTGCGGTTCGCCGTCTCGCCGCTGGGGGAGACGGTGCTCGCACTCCGGATCCTGCTGGGCACGGGCGGGCACGCGGTGCACCGGCCCTGGGTGCGCGGGGCACGTCCGCTGATCGCGGATGAGCGCGAGCTGCCGCTGCTGCGGGCGCTCGTCGCGGGACCCATGCCGTCGTTCCTGTTCCCGGTGCCGCAGGAGCGGCTGCCGTCGATGGCCAGGGAGCTGGAGCTGCTGCGGGCCACGGAGGAGCTCTTCTTCCGGCGCGAGTACGGAGCGGTGATGGGCATGCCGGCCGAGGAGGCCCCCGAGCCGGCAACGGTGCTGCCGCGGCTGGCGCAGGCGCTCCACCGGTGCCACGAGCTGGTGATCGCTCCGCAGTGGGGCCGGATGCAGGCGGTGCTGGAAGCCGACGTCGCCAGGCGGGCGCTCACCCTGGTGGACGGCGGGGTACAGGCGCTGTTCGCCGAGCTGCACCGGGACATCGCCTGGGACGGCGGCCAGCTGGTGGTGCACGGCCGGCGCACCTCGCATGCCGTCTACACGGTGGACACCGGTGGGCAGGGCCTGGTCCTGCTGCCCAGCGTCTTCAACTGGCCGAACGTGGGCGTCGACAAGTCGCCCGTCGCCGCCGCGTCGATCCGCTATCCGGCGGTGGGCGTCGGCCTGCTCTGGGAGCCGCCCCCGCCGGCGCTGGCGGGCCTGGCCCCGGTGCTGGGGCACACGAGGACGGCGCTGCTCGCCGCCCTGGCCGAACCCCGGACGACCGCGGCCCTGGCCGCCCGCCTGGGCATCACCCCCAGCGCCGTGTCGCAACACCTGGGCGCGCTGCGAGGGGCGGGTCTCGTCTCGACGCAGCGCAAGGGCCGAACCGCGCTTCACCTGCGCACGGAACGGGCGGATCACCTGTTGGGCAGCTCAGCTCCATAAGGCTGCTCGGGACGCGGGCCGCCCTTCACCCAGAAGAGGGAACCCGGTCTGCGGGCCTCGCGACGGATCCTCTTCACCGCGAAGTTGCAGGTCACCTCCTTGATCGTCGCGCCCATGCGGCCGCCGACGTAGAGGTTCACCGCGGTGTCGTCCTTGCGGGCGAGCTGTCGGATGCCGGTGTGCCGGCCGAGGCTGACACACGCGCCCGAGAAGGCCAGGCTGATCACCGCCGGTTCGGTCCCGGCGATGCGGCTCAGCACGGTGTCGGCGGCCTGCGCCCCGAGCGGGCCGGCGGCGTAGCAGCTCATCCGCAGCGGCCGGCCGGACGGCGCGGCGGCGTCGCCGGTCGCCACGATGCGGTCGTCGTCGACGCTGGTCAGCGTCTCGTCGGTGAGCAGCCGGCCGAGCGCGTCGGTGCGCAGCCCGCTCGCGGCCGCCAACCGCGGCACGCCGAAACCGCCCGCCCAGATGGTCAGCGCGCTCGCGCGTACCCCACCGTCGGTGAAGACGACCGCGTCCGGGCGGACCTCGCGCACCATGCCGTCCTCGAGCACCGCGACGCGGTGCCGGGACAGCCACGTGGCCACGGCCCGGCGCGCGGGCGCGCCGAAGGACGGCGCCAGGGCCCGGCCGCACACCAGCGTGACCGCGCGTCCTTGTTCGGCCAGCTCGGCGGCCGTCTCGATGCCGGTCAACCCGCCGCCGACCACGGTGATCGGAGCATCGAGGGGCAACTCCTCCAGCCTGGCACGCAGCCGCTGCGCGGGCTCGTACTCGGCGATGTCGAACGCGAACTCGGCCGCCCCGGGCACCGAGGACGGTATCGCCCCGGTGCTGCCGACGGCGTAGATGACGTAGTCGTAGTCCAGCGCGCCGCCCGACTCCAGCCGCACTGTACGGGTGGTGGTGTCGATGCGTGCGGCGCTGTCGACGACCAACCGGATGCCGTCGCCGAGCAGCGTGCCGTAGTCCACCGTGGCCTCCCTGGTGCCGGCCACGAACTGGTGCAGCCGGACCCGTTCGACGAACTCCGGGCGGGGATTGACCACGGTGATGCCGACGTCGGCGCGTATCCGCAGATGGTTGGCCGCCAGCGTTCCGGCGTAACCGCCGCCGATGACGATGACCTTGGTGAGGGTGGGGTGCGTGGACATGGCGAGGTTTCCCTTCTCGATCTCACCGAACCGACAACACAACCCCTCGGAATGTGAGGCGACGCGCCAACCTCACAGTTCACCGCGCTGTCTTGTCGGACCGGTGAGAGCGGAACGCGACCGAGGGAGCCGGCGACACCATGACCATCCAGTCCGAGCCAGGAGGCGGCCGGCTCGACCCGGGCCTGAGCGCGATCATGAGCGAGCGGCGCCAGCTGATCAATCTGGCGTACCGGCTGCTCGGCTCCCTGGCCGATGCCGAGGACGTCGTCCAGGAGACCTACGCCCGCTGGTACGCCATGACCCGCCAGGAGCAGGACGCCATCGCGGTTCCCGGCGCCTGGTTGACCAAGGTCGCCAGCCGCGTCTGCCTCAACGTGCTCTCCTCGGCACGGGCCCGGCGCGAGACCTACGTGGGCGAATGGATCCCCGAGCCGCTACCCGAACCCACGGAGTGGATCACCGGGCGATCGGACGGCATCACCGTCGACCCGGCCGACCGCGTCGCCCTCGACGAGTCGGTCAACATGGCCTTCCTGGTCGTGCTGGAGTCGATGACCCCGGCCGAGCGCGTCACGTTCATCCTGCACGACGTCTTCCGCTACTCCTTCGCCGAAGTGGCCGAGATCGTCGGCCGTACCCCGGCGGCCTGCCGCCAGCTCGCCTCCTCGGCCCGCCGCCGCATCGGCGCCTCGCAGGCTCCCGCGACGCCGGCGTCCCGGCAGGCCGGCATCGTCAGGAACTTCAAGCAGGCGTGGGAGGCCAAGGACATCAAAGCGCTCATCGACCTCCTCGACCCCGACGCCACCGCCATCGCCGACGGCGGCGGCATCGTCAGCGCCGTGCTGCGCCCGGTCCAAGGCGCGGAGCAGATCGTACGCCCGCTGGTCCATTTCACCGGCAGGCTCCGCAACCTGACGATCCTGGAGCGCACGGTCAACGGCCGGCCCGGCCTGATCGCCCTGGAGGACGGCGCCATCATGGCGGTGATGGCGTTCGACATCGCGGACGACCGGATCAAACGCATCTGGGCGGTACGCAACCCCGACAAGCTCCGGTCGTGGATGACGGGACCTTCAGGAGGGTGTTCCCGGGGACGCCCACTCGCCGGCGATCAGGGCGGCGCGCAGCCGTTCGTACGTCGGAGCCAAGCGGCGCAGGCCGGCCGCGAGCGCCACGTCGTCGCCCGACACGACCGGACCCTGCAGCCCTCCGACGATGCGGGCCTGCACCCCGGCGACGGCCGCGGCCGCGTCGAGACCGAGGGATGACAGGCAGGCGGCCAGGTCGTTGAGGCGCCGGGCGCCCACCCGTACCGCGAACGCCTGCCACAACTGCCTGATCTCGGGATCCAGCCCTTCCTCGATCAGCCGGGCGGTGCGCTCGGCGGCCTCCGCCTGCCCCAGCGTGCCGGGAGGGACCTCCACGTCCGTCCGCCCGGCCAGCCAGGCCGCCCCGGCGGGCAGCGAGCGGCGCAGCGCCTCCTCCGGGGTGACCACCTCCCGCCGGGTGAACCCGTACCGCATCCGGAACGGCCGATTCAGGTAGCGGATCAGCTCCCCGCGCCACGCCTCGGCGAAGGCGTCGGCGTGCAGCGTGGCGTACGGGTAGCCCTCCGGGTCGTGCATGAGCACGGTGTCGCCGTCCACCTCCAGCACCACCACGTAGTGGTCGGCGCCGATCGCCTTGCCCGACCCCGGCTGGAACGACAGCAGACCGAGCTCGAGCGGCCCGGCCAGCACCGGGCCGTCCTGGCACGCCCGGCGCAGCCGGTCGAGCGCCGCCGCGGCCGTTCCCCCGTCCACGCGCTGGCACTCCCAGCCGAGCAGGCCGATCGCGTCGTCGAGCCCGATCTCGGGGTCCCAGCCGAACGGGTCGAACAGCGGAAGGCGCCCGCCGATCAGCTCCATTCCGTAGGGGGAGCCCGTCAGGACCTCGATCACGGCCGGAGGCGGCGCCTCGTCACCGAGGAGCATCGCGAGGGAGTTGGAGTAGCAGTACGGCCCGGAGCCGATATAGGTGACAGACATGGCCATACCGTTCCGCCTCACACGATGTCAGGGTCAAGCCCGGCGGCCACCGGCGCGTTCGCCGAGAGCGAGATCAAGAACCGGCCGGCTCGTTGACGCATCTGTACCGTCATCACGGATCACGCAACCGCGGAAGGACTCTCGATGACGCGTTCACGCCTGTTCGGCGCCGTCATGGCGGCACTGGCGCTCACGGCCGGACTCCTGGCGGCAGGCGGCGTGCCCGCGCAGGCCGCCGTCCCGGCGCGGACCATCAAGATCATGACGTGGAACGTGTGCGGCAACAACGGCGACTGCCAGTACTACGAGGACCCGGACGGGCTGATCGCGGCCGTCAGATGGCACATGCTCGGTCACGGCGCCCCCATGGACGCGGCCATCATCCAGGAGTTCTGCAGCTCCTTCGCCAAGCCGCTCGAACGCGAGCTCGAGGAGCACTACGGCAGCGGATGGGACGTGCGCTTCGCGCCCATCAAGATCAAGCGGGGCGCCGACCCGGCGGCCGCGCCCGACAAGCAGTGCGTCCGCGGCCGCGGCGACTACGGCATCGCGATCGCCGTGCCCGAGGAGAACACCTGGTACGGGATCACGTACCTGCCCTCCGTCGAGGGCACCGAATGGCGGGTGGCCATGTGCGCCACCGTCGAGTCCTGGCAGGTGAAGCTCTGCAACGCGCACTTCAGCAACGGCGGTGAGGACCCCACCGGCAGCATCCGCGCCCAGCAGGTCACGGCCTACCAGGAGTTCGTCTGGCCGTCCCGATTCCGGGTGATCTTCGGCGGGGACCTCAACAGGACACCGCCCGCAAGTGCCGCCTCCGGCGGTCTCACACCTCTCTACAACGCGTTCGTCGAATGCGCGCAGGCCGACCAGTCCTCCCCGCGTACCGGTCCCGGGACGTACTACACGACCACCCCGCACGACAACGACGCGACCGTGAAGCTGGACTACCTGTTCACCCAGCCGGGCATCGCGCACACCTGCGGCGTGCCGGGATCTCCGGTCGCGTCCTCCGATCACCGGCCCATGTGGATGACCGTCAACCTGCCCGCGACGTGAGCCCGGGGCCCTGACTGGGAAGCCGGGTGGGGCGCGAGCAGATGACCGAGTTCCTGTGGGCGGGGCGGGCGCCCTCCAGCATGAGCGCGCCCGCCGAGGCCCGCGCCTCCCGTCGCTGGACCTCGCGGCGTGACCGTTACGGCCGCACGCTGTCGGGGAAACCGGTCCAGCGCAGGCCGGGCGGGAGGTGGCTCATGTCGTTGAACATCACGATCGTGGGCGGCAGGCCGTCGCGGTACTCGATGACCGTCAGCGCGGTGTTGGCGCTGTTCAGCCCGAGCCACCGGGACGGCGGCGCGTCCAGCGCGTGCCGGACCAGCCACGCGATCGGGTAGGCGTGCGTCACCAGGACCTCGTGGGTGTCGGGCCGGGGCCCGTGGTCGGGGACCTTCGCGAACCGGGCGACCAGGGCCTCGGCGAGCCTGTGGCCGGAGGCCGCCTCGGCCTCGTCGTAGCCGTCGAAGAAGCCCGCCCAGGACCGGGGCGTTTCGGCCGCGCCGGGAACGTAGGGCACGTGGTCGATGAGCTCGGCGGCCTCGGTCACGGGGACGTCCGGCAGATGCCGGGCGAGTTCGTGCGCGCTCGCCGTGGCGCGCGGCAGCGGGGAGTGCCACACGGCGTCGACCGGGATGCCGGCGAGCCGTTCGCCCAGCAGGCTCGCCTGCCGGTGCCCGACGTCGGTGAGCTTCCCGAACGCGTCGGCCGCGCCGTGGCGTGCCAGGTAGAGGTGTCGCGTTGCCATGAGTGGTGAGGGCGCGGTGCCCGTACGGGCCCGTTTCCCCGTCTCCTTTCGATGAGGTGAACGGTCACGCGTTCGTGGCCGTGACGGCGCCGGTGCTGCCGTCGATGGTGACGACGGTGCCGTCGTGGAGCCTGCCCGTCGCGTCCGGGACGCCGAGGACGGCGGGGATGCCGAGCTCGCGGGCGACGATCGCGGCGTGCGAGAGCACGCCCCCGGTCTCGGTGACGACGCCTGCGGCGATGCGCAGCAGCGGCGTCCACGCCGGGTCGGTGAAGGGGCAGACGAGGATGTCGCCCGGGTGGACGCGCGCGAAGTCGCCGGGACCCCGGACGATCCTCGCGGTGCCGGTCACGGTCCCGCGGCTGCCCGGCGTTCCGGTGAGGGTGCCGGCCGGGGTGTCCGAGGTGCCGGAAGGCGGTGGGGGAGCGGCGGTGACCGGCCGTGCCTGCAGGACCCAGATGCGGCCGTCGGCGATCGCCCACTCGATGTCCTGCGGTCCACCGCGTAGGGCGGCGATCTCTTTGCCCAGCCGGGCGAGTCGCGTGGCGGTCGCGTCGTCGATCGCCGGCCGGTCCCGGGCTGGGGCGGGCACGTCGCTGACGACGAGCTGCCGGCCGCGCCGGTCAAGGCGGGTCCGTTTGTCGGCGATGGTACGGGTGACCGACCCGTCCTCGGCGACGCGGTAGGCGTCGGGGGTGACCGTGCCCCCGACGACGCTGGGGCCGAGGCCCCAGGACGCCTCGATCTCGGTCGCGCCGTACGGGTCCGCGGGGGTGAACATGACCCCGGACACCTCGGCATCCAGATGGCGCTGGACGATGACGGCCATCGCCAGATCGTCCGACGGCCGGTCGTCGCGGCGGTCGTCACGGCGGTCGTCACGGCGGTTGTCGCGCCGGTTGTCGCGCCGGTAGTCGATGGCTCGTGGCGAGAAGAGCGAGGCCCAGCAGGCACGTACGGCATCGGCGACCTCGCCGGCCCCGCGCACGGCGAGGAAGCTCTCGTGCTGGCCGGCCGCCGAGGCCTGGCCGGTGTCCTCGTTCGCCGCCGACGATCTCACCGCCACGGGCGGATCGCCGAGCCCGTCGAGCGCGCGTCCCAGCGCGTCGATCACGGAGGCTTGGACCGGGCGGGCCTCGATCGCCGGCCGCATCGCGTCAGGATCGTCCGGCCCGCCGAGGTCCAGGTCGCGGACGGTGGCGAGGTAAGCGTCGTACGAGACGACGAAGCCGTCAGGAACCGGCAGACCCGCGCGGAGCAACGCGCCGAGCGCGCCTGCCTTGCCCCCGCACGTGCCGGAGACAGCCTCCACCAAGGGTACGATCACCCGTTCCACCCTTCAACGAATTATTGACAACGTTTCGTTGATTCTGCATCATAAGTCGCATGGCACGCAAGGACGACATCGCTCACACCGGGGACGCCGACCACGTCCAGGCCCGACGTGAGCAGGACGCGAGTGAGCGTCTTCTGAGCTTGGGCGCGGACGCGCTCGACGCCCGCCCGTGGCGGCCCCCGCCCGCCCCGCCGTCGGCGGTCGACCTCGTGCAGTTCGCCGTCTGGCGGCACGCCGACCTGGACCCGGAGGACGTCCTGAGCGCGCTCGCCCTCCTGCCCGCCGCGCGCGCCGAGATCGAAGGACTCGAGTCCGGCCTGCTGTTCATGGCCCGGAGCGCGGGGCTGACCTGGGCGCAGATGGCGCACGCGATGGGGTTCAACTCGCCGCAGGCGTGCCAGCAGCACTACAACCGCCTGACGGCCCGGCAGGAGGACGGCTCGTGACGCGGGACTCCTCGCCCGGCCTCCTGGCCCTGCACTCCGTGCGCATCACCGGGTACGCGGACACCCCGGTGATCGCTCGCCGGTACGGGCTCGACGCGGCCGAGACAAAAGAGATGCTGTACGACGCCGAGGCGCGTGGCTGGGTTCAGCACACCGCCTTCGCGGGCTCCGGAGGCTGGTCATTGACGGAAGCGGGCCGGGCCGAGAACGAGCGCCAGCTCGCGGCCGAGCTCGCCGGCGTCGGCGGCGCCGACGAGGTTCATGACGTCTACCGCGAGTTCCTCCCGCTGAACGCCCTCCTGCTGCGGGCCTGCACCGACTGGCAGCTCAGGCCCACCGCCGGCGATCGGCTCGCCCCCAACGATCACTCCGATTTCGCCTGGGACGCCCGGATCCTCTACGAGCTCGGCGGCATCGACCGCGCACTCGCGCCGCTCGCGGACCGGCTCGGGAGCGTCCTGACCCGGTTCCGCGGATACGACACCCGGTTCACCGCGGCCCTGGCGCGCGCCCGAGCCGGGGAGGGCGCCTGGGTCGACCGCACCGACGTCGACTCCTGCCATCGGGTCTGGTTCGAGCTCCACGAAGATCTCATCGCCACGCTCGGCATCGACCGGGGCGCGGAAGCCTGACACGCCGGCGCTCCGCGGGCCGGTGGCCGACCCTGACACGGCGGCTCGGCCACTCGCTCCGCGGGCGGGTGGCCGACCCTGACACGGCGGCTCGGCCACTCGCTCCGCGGGCGGGTGGCCGACTCGGACATGCAGGCTCGGCCGCTCGCTCCGCGGGCGGGT
>NZ_JBSGFQ010000192.1:0-16570 GCF_053603495.1 Nonomuraea sp. NPDC004186
CTCAGCACCATATGGTTCGCGACCTCACATGTCGTCCTCTGCCGCTTTCACCACTTACGTCCGGCACATATCGAAGGCCGGTAGCATGCGCGGAGCTCCCGAGCGGCCAGGACCCGGTCATCGGGGCCGTCGCCGCCGCCAACGCCCGCACCGCGGTCGTGCTCAACACCGGCGACCCGGTGCTCATGCCGTGGGTGCGGAACGTGTCCTCGATCCTGCAGATGTGGTACCCGGGCCAGGAGGGCGCCGACGCCACCGCCACGATCCTGCTCGGCGGGGCCTGCCCGGGCGGCAAGCTGCCGGTGACGTTCCCCGTGCGGGCCGAGGACGTGCCGACCGCGCAGCCCGAGCGCTACCCGGGCGTGGGCGGCGTCGCGGACTACAGCGAGGGCGTGCTCGTCGGCTACCGGCACTACGACGCGCACGGCATCGAGCCGCTGTTCCCCTTCGGGCACGGCCTGTCCTACACCCGCTTCCAGTACGACGGCCTGTCGGTGCGGGCCGCGGGCGGCGGGCTCAGCGTGTCCTTCACGGTCGCCAACACCGGCCGGCGCGCCGGGGTGGAGGTGCCGCAGGTGTATCTCGGCTCGCCGCCCGGCCCGCCGGTCCCGATGCCGCCCCGCGCGCTCGCCGGGTTCGCCCGGGTGCCGCTGTCGCCCGGCGAGCGGCGCCGCGTCACCGTGACGGTGCCGCTGCGCGCACTGCAGTACTGGTCGGACGGCCGATGGACCCTCGCAAGGGGCCGCCGTACCGTCCACGTCGGGTCCTCCTCCAGGGACCTGCGTCTACGTCAGGAGGTCACAGTCCGATGAGACGATTACTGATCGCGCTCGCCGCGGCGGCCCTGGCCGCCGCCCTCCCCGTGCCCGCCGCCGCGTCCGGCGGCGACCGGCCGACGGCGCGTACCGACACCGGCTTCGTACGCGGGGCCCGCGCGGACGGCGTCGACCGCTTCCTCGCCCTCCCGTACGCCGCCCCGCCCACCGGCGAGCTGCGCTGGCGGGCACCCCGGCCGGCGCCCGCCTGGCAGGGCGTGCGCGACGCGTCCCAGTGGGGCAACCGCTGCCCCGCCGCCGCCAGCACCAACGGCCCCCGCTCCGAGACCGAGGACTGCCTCTACCTCAACGTGTTCCGCCCCGCCGGCACGAAGGCCGGGCAGCGGCTGCCCGTGCTGTTCTGGATCCACGGCGGCGGCCTGCAGAACGGCTCGGCCAACCAGCACGACGGCACCCTGATCGCCCAGCTCGAGAACGTCGTCGTGGTGAGCGTCAACTACCGGCTCGGCGTGTTCGGCTACCTGGCCCACCCGCTGCTGGCAGCGGAAGCGGGCACGTCCGGCAACTACGGCCTGGCCGACCAGCAGGCCGCGCTGCGCTGGGTGCACCGCAACATCGCCGCGTTCGGCGGCGACCCCCGCCAGGTCACCATCGACGGCGAGTCGGCCGGCGGCTTCTCCGTCTGCGCCAACCTCGCCTCGCCCGCCTCGGCCGGGCTGTTCGCCCGCGCGATCATCCAGAGCGGGTCCTGCACCAGCCGCCCGTACGCGGACGGCGAGCAGGCCGGCGCCTCCGTCGCCACCGCGCTCGGCTGCACCGACCTGGCCTGCCTGCGCGGGCTGAGCGCGGCCAAGCTGGTCGACGGGCCGCAGTTCGCCTCGTTCCTGTACGGCACGCCCGCCCTGCCGGAGAACCCCGACACCGCCGTGCGGGCGGGCCGCTTCCAGCGGGTCCCCCTGATCGTCGGCGCCAACCGCGACGAGGGCCGCACATTCCTGCAGGGCGCCCGCGGCTGGACCAAGGAGCAGTACGAGGGCTGGGTCCGCGGCCTCTTCCCCGACCGCGCCGAAGCCGTCCTGGCCAGGTATCCGTGGCCGGCGCAGTCCGACCAGTTCACCTCGGCGTACCTGGCGGCGGCCGTCTTCACCGACTCCGGCTTCCTGGCCGGCCTCGGCGGCTGCCCGACGCTGCGCTTCATCGAGGCCCTGTCCACCCACACCCGCGTGTACGGCTACCGCTTCGACCACCGCACCGGCCCCGGACTGAGCCCCGAGCCGGCCGGCTACGAGTGGGGCGCGGGGCACGCCGCCGAGCTGGCCTACCTGTGGCCGAGCTTCGACAACGGAACCCCGATCGCGCCGACGTTCGACGCCTCGGAGCGGCGGCTGGCCCGCGACATGGTGCACTACTGGGGGTCGTTCACGATCACCGGGCAGCCGCGGGCCGCGTACTCGGCGCGCTGGCCGGCCTTCAACGGGACCTCCCTCGTCATGTCCCTGAGGGCGGGCGGGAAGTCCACGCCGGTCCCGCTGGCCACGATGCTCGCCGAGCACAACTGCGACCTGTGGGAGGCCGGCTGAGATGATGCGCCGCGAGGGCCGGCCGCGAGATCATGGAGGTCCCAGGACTCGCGAAGGGCGGCCCCCGTGACGAGAGTTTCCCTGATCGTGCCGTGCTACAACGCGGCCAGGACCCTGCGCCTGTGCCTGGAGTCGGCGCTGTCCCAGACCCGGCCGCCCGACGAGATCGTCGTGGTGGACGACGCCAGCGGCGACGGCTCCCCGGCCATCGCCGAGGAGCTGGGCTGCCGGGTCGTCCGGCTCCCCGACAACCGCGGCGTCTCGGCGGCCAGGAACGCCGGGGTGGAGAGCACCACCGGCGACGTGATCTTCTTCCTCGACAGCGACGTGGCGTTACGCCCGGACGCGGTCGCGGGCGCCGTCCGGATCCTGGAGGAGGATCCCGGGGTCGGCTGCGTCCACGGCGTCTACGACACCGAGCCGCTCATCGACGACGGCCCGGTCGAGTGGTATCGCCTGCTCCACCAGGTCCACTGGCGGCGCAGGCACCTCGGCGAGGTCAACAGCGTCGTGTTCGCGCTGGCCGCGATCCGCCGCTCGGTGTGGCTGGAGGCGGGCCGGCTCGACGAGGGCCTGCGCGACAGCGAGGACGTGGAGTACAGCAGCCGCCTGGCCGTGCGCACCAGGATCCTGCTCACCGACGCGGTGATGGGCCGCCACGACGAGGGGCACCGGTTCCTGCCGGTGCTCGCCGAGCAGTGGCGGCGCGCGCTGCCGCTGATCCCGCTCGCCCTGGCCACGGCCAGGCGCGGCGCAGCCAAGCCCGAGAACGCCAACAGCCGGGCCGGCATCCTCGCCTGCGCGCTCGCGCTGGCGTCCCTGCCGCTGGGGCTGGTGCATCCCGGCCTGTTCGCGGTGCCGGTCGCGCTGGTGGGGTGGTTCGTGGTGGCCGATCCGCGGCTGCTGCGGTTCGTGCACCGGGAGCGGGGGGCGGCCTTCACCGCCTACTTCATGGCCGTCCACCTGGCGGTCCACGTGGTGCTCGTCACCGGCCTCGCGGTGGGCTCCCTGCGCGTGCTCAAGGGAGCCCCCGCATGACCCCCATGACCCGCCTGACCCGGCCGCCCGGCACGCGTGGTCAGCGGAGCTGCCGCCCGGCCTTCACCGCCGTCCGGTAGACCTCGGCCGTCCCGGCGGCGGCGCGCGACCAGCTGAGGCTCTCCCTGACGAACCGCTCGCCCCGCTCGGCCAGCCCCCGGCGCAGCGCCGCGTCGGACATCACCTCGATCACGCCCCGCGCGATGTCGGCGGGCTCGCCCGCCCGCACGACGTACGCCGCGGGCCGGTCCGGATCCGGGCCGAGGAAGACCCGGGAGAAGCCGTCCCCCAGGATCGTCGCCCGGCCCATCGCCATCGCCTCGGTCGCCACCAGCCCGAACGGCTCGAACAGCGACGGGAACACGCACGCCGCGGCCAGCTCGTAGTACCCCAGCAGCTCCCGCCCCCCGACGAACCGCCCCGGGACCAGCACCCGCCCCCGCAGCCCCGTCGCGGCGACGATCCGCTCGACGCCCTCGACGTCCCCCTCGCCGAGGATCACCAGCCGCAGCCCCGGCACCGCCCCGGCGGCCGCCCGCATCGCCTCCAGCAACTGGTAGACGCCCTTCTGCCGCTCGATCCTGCCCACGAACAGCAGCACCGGATCCCCTTCCGCCAGCCCCAGCCGCCCGCGCAGGGCCGCCGCCCCGGCCCGCAGCGCGTCGCGGTCCAGCGACGGGAGCACCGCCTCGTACGTCCCGCCCAGCGGCACCACGTCGATGGGCGTCCGGGCCCAGCCGGCGGCCACGAGCTGGTCGCGCACCTCCGGCGTGGCCACCACCACCCGCCGGGCGACCCGGGCCAGCCACCGCTCCAGCGCCGCGAACACCTTCAGCGGGTCGGAGATGCTGCGCTGCGGCGCGACGCCGTACTCCGTGGTGTGCACGTGGAAGACCACCGGCAGCCGCAGCACGTAGTGGCAGAGCAGGCCCGACAGGAAGTTCGTCGAGTCGTGCACGGCGACCAGGTCGGGCCGCTCCTGGCGGCGGCGCAGCCGCAGGAAGTAGCGCCAGTTGCTGACCACGACGTTCAGCGCGAGCAGCAGGAACTCCGAGCGCCTGGTGCGGTTGAGCCGCCTTCCCCCGAGCAGGGAGCCGCGCGGCCGGTGCACGCGGACGCCGTCCACGATCTCGTCCACCGGCAGGCGGCCGTCGTTCGGCGTGTACACGGTCAGCTCGTGGCCGCGGGCCAGGTACGGGGTGATCAGCTCGGCGTACCTGCCCAGCCCGGCGGTGACGTTCGGCGGGAACTGGTTGACGACGCAGGCGATTCTCATGGGGGGCTCCGGTAGACGCGGGCGGCCGCCACGGCCACGACGGCCAGCAGGACGAGGTTGGCCAGCGCGAAGCCGGCGAGCCCGCCCGCCAGCCCCTGCCGGTGGATGCAGGCCGCCAGCACGGCCAGGGCGGGCGGCGTCCCCGCGGCCAGGCAGCCGATGAGCACCCTGGCCCCGCGCACCCCGTCCATGGACAGGGCGACCGAGTACAGGTTGAACGCCGTGTGCGCGCCGATGCCCAGCGCCGACAGCGCCATCAGGCCCGGCGAGTACGGGTACTCGCCGCCCATCACCCGGAAGAACACCGTGCTCGCGGCGAACGAGAACACCGCCGTGACCCCGGCGACCGCCGGGACCAGCCGGGCGATCCGCCGCATCAGCAGCGCTTTGTCCATGGTGGCCATCACCGGCAGCAGCACCAGCCCGACCCCGTCGGTGAACACCACGCCCAGCAGCCGCTTGGGGAAGCCGTTGTAGACCGAGTACACGCCGACCTCGGCCGGGCCCGCCCAGTGGTTCAGGAAGATCACGTCGACGCCGAAGAGCACGCCGGTGAGCGCGGCGATGACGGTCACGTACATGCCGTGCCGGTACAGCGAACGGGCCAGCCGCGCCGACCAGAGCCCCGGCCGCACCCGCACCGCCGCCAGCGCCGCCACGGCGAACGCCACGTTCGTGGCGATCAGCGCGACCAGGTACGGCTCGGCCTCCCTGATCCCCAGCACCAGCAGGCAGTAGGAAGCGGCGCCCAGGTACACGACCGCGATCGCCAGCTTGAGCCCCGCCACGAAGGCGAAGCGCTTCAGCCCGCGCAGGAAGCTCTCGGTGAGCTGGTTCACCGTCATGGACGCCGCCAGCGCCAGCCCGAAGGCGAGCGTGCGCGTGTCCACGTTCAGCGCGGCCGTGAGCAGCGGCGCCGCCAGCAGGCCCAGCGCGGCCAGCCCGGCGCTGACCGCCAGCGTGGCCGGCAGCGCCGTCGCCACCAGCTCGGCCCGCCGCCCCGGCTCGGCCCTGGGCAGCTCCTGCAGCATCACGTAGTGCAGGCTCGTCAGCATCCCGACGGTGACGATCAGCGCGATCGACAGCACCACCGTGAACTGGCCGAACGCGCTCGCCCCCGCGCCCCGCGCGATGACCAGCGTGGTCGCCGCCGCCGTGCCGCTGGCCACCGTGCTCACCAGCGTCGGCCCCGCCACCGGGCGCAGGCGCGCCGTGCGGGACTTCAGGAGCCGCACCGCTGGTACGCCCGCCGCGCGAACTCCAGGTCCTCCGGAGTGTTGATCCCGCGCGCCTCGGCCGCGTCCGTCACCGGCACGACGGTCACGGGCCGCCCTTCGGCCCGCGACAGGTGCGTCAGGAACGGCAGGAAGTTCACCTCGCCGGTGGCCGCGCCCGCCGCCGCCCCGGCCGCGTACCGCTCCCACGCCTGCCGCAGCCCGCCGGTGGCCAGGCAGAACACGCCGACGTCGCTGAGCCCGCCGGGACGGCACACGTCGCCCTCGCGGGACTGCCGCACGCGTACGAGCCCGTTCCCGTCCAGCTCGTACTCCACGTACGGATCGGCCATCGGCACCAGCGGCAGCGTCAGCCCCTCGCCCGGGTGGGCGGCCAGGACGTCGCGCACGGTCGCGGGGGAGAGGTTGGCCTGGTCGCCCCAGACCACCAGGATCGTCTCGTACGCCGCCCAGTGCGCGGCGGAGCCGAAGATCGCGTCCCCCATGCCGGTCGGCCGCTCCTGCACGCTCACCGACACCGCGCCCTCGGCGATCTCCCCGGCGGCGAGCTCCCGGAACGGGCCCTCGCCGTCGGGGGAGACGACGACGTGCACGTGCCGCGTCCACGGCCGCAGCCGCCGCAGCAGCAGGTGCCACACGGTGACACCCTCGGCCACCTCGATCATGATCTTCGGAACCCCCTGGCCCAGCCGCGTCCCCCGCCCCGCCGCCGGGATCACCGCGCAAACAGTCACTTGTCCTCCAGCAGGGACACGATGTCCTCCAGCCCGCGCACCGCGACCGCGCCGGGGGCGGGCTCGGTGGTGTGGACGTGCAGCGTCGCCAGGCCGGCGCCGACGGCGGAGGCCACCCCGTGGGCGGAGTCCTCCAGCACCACGGCCTCGGCCGGATCGACGCCCCACCGGCGGCAGGCCAGGCCGTAGAACTCCGGGTCCGGCTTGCTCACCGGCACGTCGTCGGCGGTCAGCACGTCGCGGAAGCACGCCCCCAGCGACGAGCCCGCCAGCACCCGCTCCACCGACCCCCGGCTGCCGGCGGTGACCAGGTACGCCACCCGTCCCCGCGCCGCCAGCCGGTCGAGCAGCCGGCGCGCCCCCGGGAACGGCCGGACCCGGCCCGCCGCGACGAACTCCCGGTAGAGCCCCTGCTTGCGCCGCGCCAGCCGGGCCGCCACGTCCCGGTCCCCGGTGAGGAGCGCGGCGACCTCGGCGGTGCTCGCGCCCGCGTGATCGGCGTACCGGAAGGACGGGAGGGCGGCCGGTACGAGCTCGGCGACGGCCTGCCGGAACGCGGCCTCGTGCGCGGGGAAGGAGTCCACGAGCGTCCCGTCGAGATCGCACAACCACACCCGCCGCCCGGCCACCAGCCCCGCGACCGGCCCCGCGACCGGCCCCGCGACCGGCCCCGCGACCGGCGCACCGGCGCCGACGGCGCTTCCCCGGGCGGCGCCGGGCGAGGGGGCCTTCTGGACGGCGCCGGGTGCGGCGCCCGTGGGGCCGCTCATCCGGCCCGTGCCAGCGGGATCTCGCCGAGCACGGCCCGCAGCGCCTCGGCCGTGCGCGGGCCGTCGTGCGTGCCGGGACGCCCGGCGTCCTCGACGTCCGCGCCGATCCAGCGGGCCCCCGCCCAGCAGCCGCGCTCCACGACCCCGAGCGGCACGGCGGGACCCCCGGACCCGCCCCGGCGGCTGAGCACGTGCGTGATCGTGCGCCGCTCGTTGCCCGGGTCGCCCAGGTACGCCAGCGTGCGGTCCACCAGGTCGGTGGCGGTCAGCCCCTGGATGTCGTGGTCGCCCCCGAGGTTGACGACGAACACCCTGGCCGCGGCCCGGCTCTCCGCGACCGCCCCGGCCAGCCCCGGCGTCAGGTAGCTGGGCAGCAGCGACGAGTGCGGCGTGCCCGGGCCGTACACGATGAGGTCGCTGTCCCGGACGGCCGCCAGCGCCTCGGGGCTGGGCGTGACCGTGGCGGCGCGCCGCGCGAGCAGCTCCGGCGACCCGGAGAGCTCGTCCGGGCCGGGCGGCTCGCGCAGCAGGAACAGCCCGGTGATGGCCACCGCGTCCTGCGGCGCGACGATGTCGGCCTCGTCGGCCAGCACCCGCCCGTCCTCCTTGAGCGCGACCAGGAACGCGTTCTCGCCGCCCGTCACGTTGAGCAGCCGCGCCGGCGACCCGAATGTGTGCGCGCACGCGCGTACCGCCGCGTTGAAGTCCTCGCCCAGGCGCAGGTAGGCCCCCGCGAGCACCAGGTTGCCCAGCGCGCAGCCGGCCAGGTCGAGCCCGTCCGGCTCGGCGCGCAGCCGCCCGGCGAACACCCGCAGCTCCCGCGCGATCCGGTAGTCCAGCGGCCCGTCGGCCAGCCGCGCCAGGTCCGCGGCCGTGGTCCCGGCCGGCAGGCGGCGTTCGAGCAGCTCGCGCCGGGGGTCGCCGGGGTCCAGGTGGAGCAGGAGGTTCTTGCGGAAGTCCGAGGGGCCGAGCATGCCCGGCAGGTAGCGGCGCAGCGCGCCGGTGGACAGCCCGTTGTCGTACCCGTTGATCAGCAGGGACAGCTCCAGCCCCGGCACCCGCAGGAGGGCTCGGGCGATCCCCGCCGCGCCGCGCCCGCCGCTGAACATGGCGACCCTCACCGGACCTCCTCGTGGCCCGCGGGGACCCGCAGCACGCCGCGCCGCAGCAGCCAGTGGCGCAGCCCGAGGTAGCCGACGAACAGGGCCCGGTCGCGCGCCCCCCGCCAGAACCGCCAGCCCCGGCTGCCGCCGCCCCGCTCGCGGTGCTCGATCGGCAGCTCCACCCACGCGTGGCCCAGCTCGGCGACGCGGGCCGTGATCTCGGTCGAGCAGTTCATCCCGGCCGACTCCAGCGGCAGCGCGCGGAACAGCGGCCCGTGCACCACCTTGAAGATCGAGTTGAAGTCGCGGTAGCGGGTGCGGTGCAGCAGGTTGCTGACCGCGCCGCTGGCCGCCGACCCCCATCGGTACGGCAGGCTGTCGGCCTTCCTGATCCGGGCGCCCGAGAACGCGAGCCCCGCCCCGGCGCGGATGCGCTCGATGAAGCGGTCCAGGTTCGCGATCGGGAACTGGCCGTCGGAGTCGAGCAGCACGACCCAGTCCATCCGGGTACGCGCGATCGCGGCCGCGATGGCGGCACCCGCGCCCCGGTTGCGCTCGAACGTGACGACGACGAGCCGCGGGCACTCCGCCCGCAGGCCCTCCAGGATCCGCCCGGTCGCGTCGGCGCTGCCGTCGTCGCACACGACGATCTCCCAGGCGCCGATCGCCGGGTTACGCTCCAGGTAGTCCCGCCATTCCGTCACCGCGGCCGCGATGTTGTCCGCCTCGTTGTACGCGGGCGCCGCCACCGAGATGTCGATGAGCGGCGCCGCGGCAGGCGTGTTCGGCAAGGGTCACCTCCTCCGGGTGGCATCCGCGCCGGCTCCCGTCAGGCGCGCGATCCAGCGGTCAAGGGGAAGCAGGTTGATGCCCACGATCAGCGGGACGTGCGCCAGCGTGAACCAGATCGCCGCGCCGAACGTGATCGGCCCGCCGGTGAACAGGTTGATGTGCGGGGCGTCGATGCGCTCGGGGATCGGCACCGGGTTGACCACCTGCCACATCACGTCCAGGAATCCCGAGAACACGATCAGCACCCCCGTGGCCATGATCTTCAGGCAGCGGCCGGGGGAGCCGCCGCCGATCCGGTACGCGGCGGCGGCGGTGAGCACGATCCCCGGGTAGAGCAGCAGGTAGAGATGGGTGTAGAAGCCGTCGCCGTACGCCCGCGCGCCGTCGCCGTAGTAGAACCAGCTGATCCGCGGGATCAGGTAGCCGGTCAGGAAGACGAACGGGGCGTACAGCAGCCAGTGCAGGCGTGGCGACACCCACGGGAAGAACGCGATCGCGCAGCACAGGAAGGCGAAGGCGAGCAGCTTGGCCACGAGCTGCCAGGCGGCGCCGATCTCCCGGGCGTGCGGGGTGGCCAGCCAGACGAAGGCGAAGCCGGCCGCCCCGATGGCCAGGGCGATCCACCAGATGTGCGCGGCCCATGGGCGCCGGGCGTCGAGAAGGGGGTCGGGATGGTTCACTGCCGGTCCTCGTGGAGGGGGGCCATGGGGGAACGCGCTCGCGGGAGCGCTCCCAAACGCAGTATGGCACCTGTGCCCGCAATGGTGGCCTCAATACCAAATATCGGACCCGCCGGAATTGTCTGGCCTATTGACTAACCGTAGTGAAGGGGCAAAAGGCCAGCTCCACCCTCTTGCTTCAAGGTATCTGGAAATCTGGAACGTTTTACTCGCGAATCGGCACGAGCGGGCCTGCCTGGGATGTCAAGCCCTCACTCTCGACGTGATTGCGCCGGCCGTTAGCCGCCCCTCAATTGGGCAAATCTCAGAATTTATGGGCATGTGTGCAGTTCAAGCGGGGTCTGATAGGCTTGGGAGCGCTCCCGCGCCTGATCCGCATTCTGGGCCCGAAACACTGGTTTCCGGATCGCCGGAACCAGGCCCTGTGGAGGATCCGGCCGGGTGGCATCCCTGCGGGGCCCGCGTCTCGGCGCGACGGCGGGCGAGGGCCGGACCGAATCCTCCAAGGCGTAGAGCGTTGATCCCGGGCCGGAGCTCGGGAATTGCCGGACGATCTCACGATATGTGGACTGTTGCCCACATATGTCCGACATATTTCGCGACGATAGATCGGGCTTTTCGTTTCTGTCAACATAAGTCGGCCGATCATCGAAGTAAGGTAGTACCCATGACAACGGGATCCAACGGCCAGAGCGCCGGAGCGGGGGCGCTGCTGGCGATCCTCCGGGACGGGCGGGCGCGCACCCGCGGCGAGCTGGCCCAGCTCACCGGCCTGTCCAGGTCCACCGTGTCGCAGCGGCTCGACGCGCTGATCGCCGGGAGCTGGGTGGTGGCCGCCGACGACTCGATCTCCTCCGGGGGCCGCCCGGCGGCCGTGTTCGCGTTCAACGAGGGCGCGCGGGTGGTGCTCGCGGCCGACCTGGGCGCCACCCGCGCCCGCCTGGCCGTGCTCGACCTCGGCATGACCGTCCTCGCCGAACGGGCCGCAGACCTGCCCGTCGACCGGGGGCCCGAGCCCACCCTGGAGTGGGTCGCCACCGCCTTCCGCGAGCTGCTGGCCGACGCCGGGTATTACCTCGACCGGGTGTGCGGGGTCGGCGTCGGGCTGCCCGGGCCGGTGGAGCACGCGTCGGGACGGCCGGTGAACCCGCCGATCATGCCCGGCTGGGACGGCTTCGACGTGCCCGGATGGCTCGGGTCGCGGCTCGGCGCACCGGTGCTGGCCGACAACGACGTGAACATCATGGCGCTCGGCGAGCACTGGGCCGCCGGACCCGAGATCGACCACCTGATCTTCATCAAGATCGGCACCGGGATCGGCTGCGGCATCATCTCCGGCGGCCGGCTGCACCGGGGCGCGCAGGGCGCCGCGGGGGACGTCGGCCACATCCGGGTCCCGGCGTCCGAGGCGCCCTGCAGGTGCGGGAACACCGGCTGCCTGGAGGCGGTCGCGGGCGGCGCGTCCATGGCCGCGCAGCTGCGCGCCGCCGGGGTCGACGCGCACGGCAGCCGGGACGTGGTGGCGCTGATGCGCGCGGGCGACCTGCGCGCCACGCGGCTCGTCAGGCAGGCCGGCCGCGAGGTCGGCGCCGTGATGGCCTCGATCGTGAACTTCTTCAACCCCTCGCTCATCGTCATCGGCGGGGACGTCGCCGAGGCGGGCGAGCAGGTGCTGGCGGGGGTCAGGGAGACGATCTACAGCCGGTCGCTCCCGCTGGCCACCCAGCACCTCGGCATCAGGTCGAGCCGGCTCGGCGACCGGGCGGGCGTCGTCGGAGCCGCCGTCATGGTCGTCGACCACGTGCTCGCGCCGGACGCCATCGATCAGGCTTTCGGGCACCATTGACCGCTTCTGCGCGGCGTAGTAACAATTGATCGTCGCAGGCTCCCCGCGCGGTGGCATGTTCGTGGAGCCCGGCACAGTTACGCCGTGACGTGGTCGGCGCACGCGTCCCTCGAGAAAGGGAAACACGCGTGAGCCAGCTCCATGAGCAGGAAGAGGCGCTCCGCCGCACGTTCGGCCTGAGCCGCCGCCGCCTCCTCGCGGCCACCGCCGGCATCGCCGCCGCGGCCGCCGTCCCCCTCGCCCAGCCCGCCGCCGCCGACCCCGTGCAGGCCCAGGGCGGGTGGAACCGGCCGCTGATCCCGCCGGGCAAGCGCGGCATCATCCTCTACACCGTCCGCGACGCGATCGGCCGCGACCCGGCGTCCACCACCCTGCCGTCCGGCTTCCGCCACGTGTTCGAGGCGCTCGCGCGCATCGGCTACCAGCAGGTCGAGTTCGCCGGGTACCGGCAGCACGCCAACGCCGAGGGCGGCGCGAACCTGGAGACCGTCGAGGGCGCCCGGCTGCTGCGGAGCTGGCTCGACGACAACGGGCTGCGGGCCGAGGGCAACCACGGCTTCATCCCGGCCTCGTGGCCGCTGAGCACCGCCGACCTCGACCGGTTCAAGCAGGTGCTGGAGATCGCGAACATCCTCGGCCTGGACCACGTGGGCACCGGCTCCGACCCGACGGGCAGCGCGTACAAGGCCGACTGGGACGTGGCGGCGGAGAAGTGGAACGCGCTCGGCGAGCTCGCCTGCCGGGCCGGGGTCAAGCTCTACACGCACAACCACGACGCGGCGTACGCGTTCCTGCTCGACAGCGGCCCGCTCGACGACCAGGGCCGGCCCACCCGCTCCTCGGGCATCCGCAAGCTGGAGTACTTCTTCGGGATCAGCGACCCCAGGCGGGTCTACTTCGAGATGGACATCTTCTGGGCGCACGTGGCCCAGTTCAAGCACCGTACGTACACCGCGCCCGACGGCTCGGCGCAGACCGACGTCTTCGACCCGCTCGCCACCGTGCTGGCGCAGGAGAAGCGGTTCCCGCTGTTCCACGCCAAGGACGGCACCGCCAACCCGGGCACCGCCAACGGCTACGACATGGTGCCGTTCGGGGCCGGGGACATCGACTACGCCCGCTTCTTCGGCCGGCTCCGCTCCAGGGGCCTGCACAACCCGATGTACGAGCAGGACAACGCGCCCGGCACGGACCCGGGCCAGTCGCTGCAGTACGCCGAGCTCAGCTACCGCAACATGGCCGCCCTGCGCGGCTGACCCCCACCACGACGCCGGACCGCCACGCGATCCCTGCCGTTGCAGCGGCAGGCGTGGCGGCCCGGATCATGACACTCCTCGTCCTAGGAGCGGCATCACCATGCAGCGTACCCTCGCGGTGCTCGGCGGCTTCTTCCTCGCCGCCACCGCACTCGTCTTACCCGGCCCCGCCCAGGCACACGAACCGGCCACCGAGTGGTCGAGCTACGAGAAGATCACGCTGACCAAGAACGTGGGCGAGCCGATCGACCTGGCCGTCCTGCCCGACCGGCGGGTCCTGCACACCGCGCGCAACGGCGACATCAGGCTGACCGACCCGGCCAGCGGCGTCACGAAGATCGTCAACACCGTCCCGGTCTACAACAACTCCGAGGACGGCCTGCAGACGGTCTCCCTCGACCCCCGCTTCGACGAGAACCACTGGGTCTACCTCTACTACGCGCCCAAGACCATGTCGGCGCCGTACCCGGAGACGACGCCGACCGGTTCGGCGCCCAACTCGCTGCCCGCCGGGGCCGACGAGACGTACTGGAACCAGTGGAAGGGCTACAACCAGCTCTCCCGCTTCAAGTGGACCGGCAACGCGCTCGACCTGTCGACCGAGCAGGTCATCATCAAGGTCGAGACGCAGCGCGGGCAGTGCTGCCACGTGGCCGGCGACGTGGACTGGGACGCCGACGGCAACCTCTACCTCGCCACCGGCGACAACACCCCGGCGGGCGCGCCGGGCGCCAACGGGTACGCGCCCAACAACGACGCGCCCGGCATGAACCCGGGCTTCGACTCACGGCGCGGCGCGGGCAGCAGCGACGACCTGCGCGGCAAGATCCTGCGGATCAAGGTCGCGGACGACGGCACGTACACGATCCCCCAGGGCAACCTGTTCCCGCCGGGTACGGCCAAGACGCGGCCGGAGATCTTCGTGACCGGGGTGCGCAACCCGTTCCGGATGGACGTGGACGGGGAGACGGGCACCCTGTCGTGGGCCGACTACGGCCCCGACGCCGGCACCCCCGACCCGAACCGGGGCCCGCTCGGCTACGTCGAGTGGAACATCACCCCGCTCACCAAGCCCATGAACAGCGGCTGGCCGTACTGCACGGGCGACAACTTCAACTACAACGACTGGGACTTCGAGACCGCCCGGCCGGGGCCGTGGTTCGACTGCGCGGCCGGGCCGCTGAACACCTCGCGCTGGAACACCGGCATCGACCGGCTCCCGCCGGCCGTCCCCGCCGACCTCTACTACGGCGACAACAACACCCACCAGCCGGCCGAGTGGGCCGGGCTCGTGGACTTCGACCCGCAGGGCGGCCAGGGGCCGATGGGCGGGCCGATCTACCACTACGACCCGGACAACCCGGCGCCCGGCAAGCTGCCCGCGTACTGGGACGGCAAGGCGTTCTTCGCCGAGTTCTCGCAGGACTACCTGGCGGCGTTCACCGTGACGTACCCGGACGGGCCGGTCACCAAGCTGGAGCACTTCCTGCCCAACGCCGAGCTGCGGGACGCCGCGCAGCCCATCACCGACAGCCCGATGGACATCGAGTTCGGACCGGACGGGTCCCTGTACGTGCTGGAGTACGGCGACGGGTTCTTCCGCGCGAACCCCGACGCCGGGCTCTACCGGATCGACTACACCCCGGACAACAAGACGCCCCAGGCCAGGATGGCCATGGACAGGACGTCCAGCGGCCAGGCGCCGCTCACGGTCGCCTTCGACGCGTCGTCGTCCAGGGACACCGAGCCGGGGACACTGACGTACGAGTGGGACTTCGACGGGAACGGCACGTTCGACGCCACCGGGGCGACGGCCACGCACACCTACACCGAGTTGGGGCAGTACGTGGCGCGGCTGCGCGTCACCGACTCCGGCGGCCGGGCGGGCCTCACCTCGGCCGAGATCACCGTCGGCAACACCGCGCCCGAGGTCAGCGTCCAGACGCCGCCGGACGGCGGGTTCTTCGACTGGGGGAACGCGGTGCCGTACAAGCTCGCCGTGCATGACGCCGAGGACGGCGACAGCCCGGTGTGCACGCGCATGCAGTGGACGTTCGGTCTCGGGCACGACGTGCACGCCCACCCCGAGACCACCGGCACCGGCTGCACCGGCGCCTGGCCGACGCCCGCGAACGCGCCCGAGCACGGCGAGACGGAGAACATCTACGGCGTGGTCGTCGCGAGCTACCGCGACAACGGCGCCAACGGCATCCCCGGCGCGCTCGGCGAGGCCGCGCTCACCCTCAACCCGAAGCTCGCGCAGGCCGAGCACGCCGACCAGAGCAGCGGCGTGACCAGGACCGCCGACGACGGGGCGTCGGGCAAGTTCAAGATCACCTCGTTCGACGCGGGGGACTGGCTCGCCTACGACCCGGTCAACTTCACCGGAATCACCGGGGTCCAGACCAAGGCCTCGGGCGCGGGGACGCTCTCCCTACGCTGGAAGTCGCCCACCGCCGCGCCGTTCGCGACGGTGACGATCCCGCCGGGTGACAGCCGGCAGACGATCACCACCGCGCTCGCCGACCCGCCCGCGGGAACCGGCCGGCTGTACGTCACCTCGACCGGCGGCGTGGACGTGGACGCGTTCACCTTCCAGGGCGGGGGCGTCGCGGACACCAGCCCGCCCACCGTCACGGCCACGCTCAACCCTGCCTCGCCCGACGGCGCGAACGGCTGGTACACCCGCAACGTCACGCTCACCGTCACCGCGACCGACAACGGCACGGTGGCCTCCCGCCAGTACTCGCTCGACGGCGGCACCACCTGGGCGAACGCCGCCAACCCGGTGACGCTCAGCGCGGAGGGCGCCAAGGAGGTCCGCTACCGCGCGACCGACAACGGCGGCAACGTCTCCCAGGTCGGCACGGTCACCGTGAAGATCGACAAATCGGACCCGGCGCTGACGGTCACCGGCGTGGAGGCCAAGCCGTACGGCGACTCGGGCACCGTCACCCCGGTCCTGACGGCGACGGACGCGGTCTCGGGGGTGGAGGGCGCCACGGCCAAGCTCGACGGAACCGCGGTTCCCTCGGGCGCGCCCGTACGCCTCTGGACCCTGCCCCTCGGCGACCACTCCCTCGTCGCCACGGCGACGGACCGGTCGGGGCGGACGGTGACCTCGACCGTCACGTTCTCGACCACGACCTCGTACGGTGACGTGCGCGCGCTGATCGCGCACTTCAAGAAGGCGCGCACGGTGACCGCCGCAGGCGCTCGGGAGCTGCTGGAGCAGCTCGACGCGGCCGAGTGGCACGAGAAGCGCGGCAGGCCGGGGCAGGCGATCGAGGCGCTGAAGCGCTTCATCAAGGCCGCGGGCAAGAACGCCAACGTCCCCGACTCCACGTCCCGCACGATCCTGACCCGCGACGCCCAGGCCCTCATCAACCGCCTCACCAACCCGTAACGCTTCGCACGGGCAGTGCCCGGCCCCGCCGGTGTTCCGGCCTCCGCACCCGCCGTACCGGTCTTCCGGCCTCCGGCG
>NZ_JBSGFQ010000193.1:0-16559 GCF_053603495.1 Nonomuraea sp. NPDC004186
AGCGCGGGCGCGGTGACCTGGGCTCGGGCCACGGCCACACGCTGCTGCTGGCCGCCGGAGAGCTGGTTCGGCTCGTGGTGCACGCGGTCGGTCAGCCCGACCTGGTCCAGCGCCGCCAGGGCCCGCCTGCGCCGCTCGGCCTGGCCGATGCCGCCGTACACCAGCGGCAGCTCGACGTTGGCCAGCGCGCTCATGCGCGGGATCAGGTTGAACGACTGGAACACGAACCCGACCCTGCGGTTGCGCAGGATGGCGAGCTGGCGCTCGTCCAGCTGTCCCACGTCGGCGCCGTCGATCAGGTACGTGCCCGAGGTGGGGATGTCGAGGCAGCCGAGGATGTTCATGAGGGTCGACTTGCCGGAGCCGGAGGCGCCCATGATGGCGACGTAGTCGCCGCGCTCGACGTCCACGCTGATGCCGCGCAGGGCGCGGACCTTCGCGTCGCCCTCGCCGTACTCCTTGACCAGGTCCTTCACGCGCAGGACAGGGGGAACGTCCGGGGCCGTCATCGCCCGCCTCCCGGACCGCCGCCGCCGGGCACCCCGCCACCGCCGGGGAAGCCGCCGCCACCGCCGAAGCGCAGGTTGCCGCCCGTGGTGCTCGTCGTGGTCGCCGGAGGCACGATCTGGTCTCCCTCGGAGACGCCCGACTTGATCTCGGTCAGCGTCGTGCCCTGCACGCCGACCTCCACCGGGGTCCTGGTCTGCGTGCCGTTCCTGATCAGGGTGACCGTGGTCTGGCCGCCGCTGGTGGAGACCGCCGTCGAGGGTACGGTGACGACGTTGTCGGCCTGGCCGACAACGACCTCGACCGTGGCCGTCTGGCCCAGCCGCACCTGGCCCGGGACCTTCGTGAACGTCACCGTGACCGGATATTGCACGACATTGTTGCTGGTGGAGGCGACCGGCTGGATCTGGGTGACCTTGCCCGTGGCGGTCACCCCCGGCAGGGCGTCGAACGTGACCGTGGCCTCCTGGCCGTTCTTGAGCTTGCCGACGTCGGACTCGGTGAAGGTGCCCACGAGCTGCAGCTTGCCGGTGTCGGCCAGCTCGACGAAGCCGCCGGAGCTCTGAGTGCCGCCGGAGCCCGAGGACTGGCCCGTGCCCTGGCCGGAGGCCGCGCTCGAACCCGACCCGGAGCCGGATCCGGAGCCCGATCCCGAGCTGCTGCCGCCGACCGTGCCGTTCACCGCCGTGATCGTGCCCTTGAACGGCGCCTTCAGCACGGTGGCCGCGACCGTGCGCTGGGCCTCCCGGTAGGCGTTGCGGGCCTTAATGTAGGCGGCGTAGAGCTGGGCCGTCGAGGTCCCGTCGTCGACGGCCTCGTCGTACGTGGCCTTGGCCGCCGACAGGCTCTCCTGCGCGGCGTCGTCGTCGATCCTGGCCAGGAGGTCGCCCTTGCTCACCTTGTCGCCGGCCTTGACGTAGACCTTCTCGACCGTCCCCGTCGTACCGAACGAGAGGGCCCTGGATTTGGAGCTCTCGACCGCGCCCGACGCGGACACCGAGGCCACCACGGAGCCGCGGCTCGCGGTCACGGTCCTGACGGCCGTCTGGCCCGCCGCCTGTCCCGTGCCGAGCTGGGCGTACGCGAGCGCGGCACCGCCCAGCAGGAGCACCACCAGCGCTCCGTTGGTCATCAGCGCTCTGCGCCTTGTGGACACCTTCACAGGCGGTGACCCTTGCACACCAGGCTGCGCCGGAGCCGCGAGCGAGCTGAACGTTCGCTGACAACCTGGGGGTCCCTCCAGGTACACAGGTAACTCTTAGGCTGCTCGCAGCCTGGCGCGAGCCGGCTTCGCCAGGATGGGCCGCCATGAGACCGACTTTCGCGCTGGGCGGCCTCGCCCTCGCCGTGCTCGTGGCCGGGTCCGGCCTGGCGCTGGCGCTGCGCGACGACGCACCGCCCATCGTCCAGGTACGGCTCGCCGCCGCGCAGCGCGGCCAGGTCACGGCCACGGTCAGCGCGGCGGGCAACACCGTGGACGGCTCGCGCAGGGACCTGGCGTTCGGCTCCTCGGGGACGCTGACCAAGGTGTACGTCAAAGTCGGGACCAAGGTGAAGAAGGGGCAGGTGCTGGCCAGAGTCGACGGGCGGTCGGCGCGGGAGGCGTACACGGCGGCCAAGGCCGATCTCGCCGCCGCCGAGGAAGCCCTGGAGGACGCCCAGGAGAAGGCGGCGTCCCCGGCCACCGCCGCCGGCCCCGCGGCCTGTACGCCGTCCGGGAACGACGCCACGCCCGCCACGTCCGCCGGCGGGACACCTGCTGGTTCGGCAACACCCACCAGAGGCGCGACCCCCACGGGCACGGCCACGGGTACGGCCACGCCCACGGGCAGGCCGAGCGGTGGCGCGGTCGGCGGCAACGGGGCGAACGGCAATGGGGCGAACGGCGCGCTCGGGCCGACGGCGCCGCCCACCCAGGGCGTGTCCCTGAACAACGGGAGCCCGGCCACCGGCTCCACCCCGCGCCCCACCAGCACGCCGACCTCCGTGCCGACGGACCCCGGCCCCACCGGCCCCGGGCCCGAGCCGCAGCCCACGGTCACGGTCACCGTGACGGCCACCGTGACGGCCACCGTCACCACGACCGTCACCGCCGCCCCGACCGGCGGCGCTCCCCAAGGCGGCACCCCGGGCGGGGGCTCCGACCAGTCCGGGAGCCGTCCCACCTCGGACGCCACCCCGTCCGCCACGAGCTCCGGCAAGCCGTCCACCAGCGCGAAGCCGTCGGCGACCGGCCGCCCCACGGGCAGCGGCAAGCCGTCGGCGAGAGCGAGCACCAGGCCGACCGACGGCGCCGCCCGGCCGAACGCGCAGTCCTCCTGCAACCGCGGCACGGGCTCCGCGGGCCAGAGCCAGAGCCAGGGCCAGGCTCAGGGTCAGGGCGGCGTCAGCGAGGAGCAGGCCGGCGCGAACGTGGACCGCGCGCAGGCCGCCCTCGAACAGGCCGCCGACGCCGTACGGGCGACCCGCATCGTGGCCCCGGCGGCGGGCACGGTGCTGTCGCTGGCGGGCGCGGTCGGCGACCAGGCGGGCACCGGCACCTTCGTCAGCCTCGGCGACCTCAACGAGCTGCAGGTCCAGGCCATGGTCACCGAGTCGGACGTGAACCGGCTCAAGCTCGGCCAGAAGGCCCGGATCACCCTGGCCACCCGGAACGGCCGGCAGTACGAGGGGACGATCACGGCCATCGCGCCGACCGCGACGGTGAGCGGCCAGCTCGTCCGCTACTCGGTCACCCTGGCCTTCGACGAGCCGCCCACCGGGCTCATGCTCGGGCAGACCGCCTCGGTGACGGTCACCACGGACACGGCCGCGGACGCGATCTACGTGCCCGCCTCGGCGGTCCGCAGCAGGTCGGACGGCGCCCAGGTGGTCACGGTTCGGGCGGGCGGACGGGACTCGGCGAAGGTGGTGCGGACGGGCGTCCGCGGCGACCAGTACGTGGAGGTGACCTCAGGGCTGCAGGAGAGCGACGAAGTGGTCATGTCGGGCGCGACGAACGGCGAGTTCCCGGACGCGAGCTGGCCCGGCGCCTGACCCCTGGACCGGCGCTTGACCCCCTGGACCGGCGCTTGACCCCCTGGTCCGGCGCCTGACCCCCCTGGACCGGCCCGGCACCTCCTCTCCCGCCGGGTCCCGGGCAGGGCCGCACGTGGCGCGTGCCGCCCCGGCCCGGCGCGCCCACCGGCGGCGCCACCCGGCGCTTCCGGTGGGCGCGGCAAACGCGCCCGGGAGCGCGGCGGGCCCGCCGGGCGTGCGCGTGGTTGAGCGGATTTTCAGGCTGCTCCCAGCAAACGTTCAGCCGACGCGCGGTGCGCCCGCCCGGCCGGCGGCCGCGGGACCGGTGGTCGCGGGGATGGTGAGCCGGTGAGCGGTCTTCGCCTGCGCGCCCCGCCGGGAGATGTAGTCCAATGTCCGGTAATCGACGGAAAGCTCATCTCGGGTCAGCCGAGCCATCAGGTACCCCCGCCGCTGGTCGATGAAGGAGATGTGCGGGTTCTCCTGCAGCGCCTCCGCGATCCACGTCCGGTCCCGGTACCCGTCGCCGTCGCTCGCGATCGACGAGGCGATCAGCTCCTTGGCCACCACCGGCGAGTCCGGGTCGTCGAAGTCGGTCTTGAGCTCGGCCAGGTGGTGCATGTGCGCGTCCCCCGTCAGCACCACCGGGTTCTCGGTGCCCGCCAGCGACCCCAGCAGCCGGGTCCGCTCGGCGGCGTACCCGTCCCAGGAGTCCAGGTTCACCTCGCGCCCGGGCCCGACCTTGTAGTCGCGCTGCGCCATCATGATCTGCTGCCCCAGCAGGTTCCAGCGGGTGGTCGAGCCGCGCAGGCCGCTCTCCAGCCAGCGCCACTGGTCGGACCCGAGCAGCGTCCGCCCCGACGCCAGCCGGTCGTCGCACCCGGCCCGCACGCCGTCCAGGCACGCCTGGTCGTCGCGGAACTGCCGGGTGTCCAGCAGGTGGAAGCGGGCCAGCGTCCCCCAGGAGATCCGCCGGTTCACCCTGAGCACCGCCCCCTGGAGGCTGGCGCGGCGCAGCGGCATGTTCTCGTAGTACGCCCGGAACGCGTGCGTCCTGCGCGTGGTGAAGCCGGGCGCGTTCGTGCTGGAGACGGGGCCGGCCCAGTTGTTCTCCACCTCGTGGTCGTCGAACGCCACCAGCCACGGCGCCACCGCGTGCGCGGCCTGCAGGTCGTGGTCGCTCTTGTACTGGGCGTGCCGCAGCCGGTAGTCGGCGAGCGTCTCGCACTTGCCGGGCGTGTGGGTGCGTACGCGGCCGGCCAGCGCCGTGTAGCCGCTGGGGCCGTACTCGTACATGTAGTCGCCGAGGAACACCACCAGGTCGGGCTCCTGCTCGGCCAGGCGGCGGTAGGCCGTGTAGTAGCCGTGCTCGTAGTGCGCGCACGCCGCCACCGCGAAGTTGAGCGGCGTCTCCCCGGAGGGGGTGGTCCTGGTGCGGGCCGCCGGGGAGAGCCTGCCCTCGCTTCTGAAGCGGTAGAAGTACTCGCGCCCCGGCTCCAGCCCGTCCAGCTCGACGTGGACGCTGTGGGCGTCGCGCGACCTGGCGGTGGCCGTACCGGACCTGGCGATCTTGGAGAAGCGCTCGTCGGCCGAGACCTGCCAGTCCACGTCCACGTCACGGGCGGGCATGCCGCCGCGGCCGTCGCCGGCCAGCGGGTCGAGCGCCAGCCTGGTCCACAGGACGAAGCCGTCGGCCGACGGGTCGCCGGAGGCCACGCCCAGCGTGAACGGGTCGGATCTGAGGGTTCTGGCCGCTGCCGCCGGTGTGGCGGTCTGGGGGAGGAGGAGTCCGGCTGTCGCCGCTGTCAGGAAGGCTCTGCGGTCCACGTTCACAGGTATGTCCGCCCGCGCTGACCCGGCCGTGACAGCCGAGTCAAGCACGGGTGAACAGCATCAGTCGTCCTGTTCGCGAGGTTCGGCCTCGGCCGATGACCTCACTGAGCGTTCATCCGATGGCTCCGTGAACGCCAGACAGCGTTCCGCGGAGCGTGGCCGCGTCCGTGAAGTGCACGCCGGTCATGCCCGCGCGCTCGGCGCCCTCGACGTTCTCCTCGCGGTCGTCGATGAAGACGACCTCGGACGGGTCGGCGCCCAGCGCGCGGGCCATCGCGTCGTAGATCTCCCGGTCGGGTTTGACCAGGCCCATCCTGCCGCTGTAGAAGCGGTGGCCGACCTCGGCGATCCAGGGCAGCTCGTCCAGGCCGTCGCCGACGCAGACGGGCATGTTGGACAGCAGCGCCACGTCACGGCCGGCCCCGATCAGCTCGCCGAGCAGGGTGACCGTGCTCTCGTTCGGGTACGCCCAGCTCGCGACGTCCATGGCGACCAGGCGGGCGAGCTCGGACCGGGTGACGGGCCGGTCCAGCACGGCCGACCAGTAGTCCAGCGGGCCCAGGCTCCCCCGGTCGAACTCCAGGCGGTGCTCCCAGTAGCCGTGCCGGAACGCGTCCGGGTCCGCGCCCACCGCCCGCGCCATGGCCTCGTTGTCGGACTCGAGCTGGGGCAGGCACAGGACGCCGCCGTAGTCGAACACAATCCACGTCATGCCAGGAATGGTCGCAGATGCGGGTCGAGCGCCGGGCAACCTAGGTACTTCTCGACCGTGTGAAAGTCGATCCAGTCCAGGTTGACCAGCTCTTCGGCGTCGATGCCGCTGAAGCTGACGGCCAGGTTGGGCGGGATGGCGGCGATGTCGTCCTTGTCGGCGATGTTCACCCAGCGCCTGACGCCCGGGGGGCGTTCGCCATGGCCGTTGATGGGGGCGGGCAGAAGGCGCTCGAAGACGACGTTGCGCATGCCGAGCGGGCTGCCCAGGGTGATCAGGAGGTCGATCCGGAGGCTGGGGTCGCCCCAGAGCGTCTCGTACGCGACCACGCTGCCGAGCGAGTGGGCGATCACCACCTTGGGCCGGTTGCGCCTGATCGCGTCGGCCACGGCCTGCCGGCACCTCTCGCGCTTGCCCTCGTCCGTGAGGTACGCCGCCACCTCCGGCGCGAACAGCTTGGCGAACGCCGCCGACCTGCCGTCCAGCCGGTCGAGCAACCAGCCGGTGAACGTCTTGAGCGCCCCCGTCACGTGCTCGCCCACGCCCAGGTTCTTCGCCCAGGCGACGAGCACCTGCTGGATCTGGCCCTCCGCCGCCGCGGCGGCCCTCGCCTCCTCCTCGCCGCCCTTGCCGCTGTGCAGGTGGTGCGAGAAGTAGGCGACCTCGCTGAAGTACGGCCGCGCCTCGCCCCCGAGCGCCACCTGCAGATAGCGGTCCCACTTGACCCGCATGGCCTCGGCCGCCCCGGTCGCGGACCGTCCGGCCTCGAGGTAGTAGTTGTACTTGCCGATCCCGTGCACGCCGACGATCGCGGTCACAGCGCCTCCCCACCCGTGATCTCCACGCGCGATGGTGGCACACGTCGCTTGCAGTCCGCCATCGAGCGGATAGGCAAAATGCCGTTGCGCGCGGCATATATCACCCATTTACTGTTAATGCTGGTGAGAGAACAGGAGTCCCGCCCATGCCCGGCCCGCTGATCGTCAACGATTCGATCGTCATTCCCGACGTCGAGCTCGTCTGGCGTTTCTCACGTTCGTCGGGCCCCGGTGGCCAGGGCGTCAACACCACCGACAGCCGCGTGGAGCTCGTCTTCGACGTGGCCGCCAGCACCGCGCTGCCGCCCGCGCTCAAGGCCAGGGCGCTCGACCGGCTGGGGTCCCCGACGATCACGATCGCCGCCTCCGAATACCGCTCCCAGCTGCGCAACCGGGAGGCCGCGGCGCACCGCCTGGCCCAGCGCCTGCGCGAGGCCATCGCCCCGCCGCCGAAGCGCCGCCGCCCGACCAAGCCCAGCCGCGGCTCCGTCGAGCGCCGCATCGCCGCGAAGAAGCAGCGCTCCGACCTGAAGCGCCTGCGCCGCGAACCCTAGCGGGGCCGTGAGCCCCGACCGAGCCCTCAGCCCTGATCGGGCCCTGAGTCCTGGCCGATCAGGCGGGGCAGGTCCGTGATGGTGGTCGACAGGTAGTCCGCCACCGGCTCGGGGACCAGGTGCCGGGACGTGATCTCCGAACGGTTCAGCCGTACCCGCTCCACCTCGTACAGCCCCCGCGACGGGTCCTCGAACTCGGGCCCGTGCCGCAGCCCCGGATCCATCGCCACCAGGCGGCAGCCGTAGACGTGCTGCGTCTTGAGCTCGCCCTTCCACGGGTACGACAGCGTGACCAGGGGCGTCACCGCCGAGACGGTCGCGCCCAGCTCCTCGAGCAGCTCCCGGTGCAGGGTGTGCTCCAGCGTGTCGTCCCCCGGTTCGACATGCCCTCCGGGGATGCTCCAATAGACGTCGCGTCCCGGAACCGTACGACGGAAGATCACCAGCCGCTCGTCGTGGTCGAGCAGGACACCGCGGACACTGGGTCGCATAGGGACACCCTATTTGACCGGTATGTCCTTCCGGTAGCCTAACCTACGGTACCGTAACCTGAAGGAGAAGATCTTTTATGGCGATGACTCAGACGGAGCTGCTGCACGAGCTGGAGCCCGTGGTGGCCGTGGAGCTCGACCGCCATCACACGATGGCGAAGGAGTGGTTCCCGCACGAGTACATCCCGTGGAGCGAGGGCCGCGACTTCGACGGCATCTACGGGGGCGAGGCGTGGCAGGAAGGCGACTCCAAGATCCCCGAGGCGGCCCGCATCTCGCTCATCGTCAATCTCCTGACCGAGGACAACCTCCCCAGCTACCACCACGAGATCGCCAGCACGTTCGGCCGCGACGGCGCCTGGGGCACCTGGGTGCACCGCTGGACGGCCGAGGAGGACCGCCACGGCACCGCGCTCCGCGACTACCTCACGGTCACCCGCGCCGTCGATCCCGTGGCGCTCGAGCGCGCCCGCATGCACCACATGGAGAACGGCTTCACCACCGAGTACGGCACCATGCTCCAGCAGCTCGCGTACGTCTCCTTCCAGGAGCTGGCCACCCGCATCGCGCACCGCAACACCGGCAAGGCCTCCGGCGACGAGGGCTGCGAGCGCCTGCTCGCCAGGATCGCCGCCGACGAGAACCTGCACATGCTCTTCTACCGCAACCTGCTCAAGGCCGCCTTCGAGCTGGACCCCAACCAGACCATGCGCGCGGTGACCGACGTCGTCACCACGTTCCAGATGCCGGGCTCGGGCATCGAGGGGTTCACCCGCAAGGCCATGATCATCGCGAATGAGGGCATCTACGACCTGCGCCTGCACCTGGACGACGTGCTGATGCCGGTGCTGAAGCAGTGGTCGGTGTTCGACAAGACCGGGCTGGACGCCGAGGGCGAGCAGGCCCGCGAGCAGCTGTCCGCGTTCCTGGCCAAGACCGAGACCACGGCCGCCAGGTTCGTCGAGCGCCGCGAGGAGCGCCGGGCGCGCGCCGCCGCCCGCTGACACGCCTTCGCCCGGCCCCCGAGGCACGTCGCTGCCATCCGGCGAGGAGCGCCGCCGTGGAATGATCCTGCCCTATGGATCTCCCCACCCAGCTGCTCCTCAGCGTCTTCACGCTCCTGATGATCATCGGCCTGGCCACGGCGGCGCAGCGCCTGCTGGGCGTCAGGTTCGGCAGGCTGCGCACGTTCCTGGCCGCGCTGGTCGCCTTCGGGCTGGCGCAGCCGATGCTGGAGCCGATCCTGAGCTCGCTCGGCCCCATCGGCCGCGAGAACCCGCCCGCCGCGCCGGCGCTGGGGATCCTGCTGCTCATCGTCATGAGCGTGGTGCTGATCCCCATGGTGATCCTGGTGATCGCCGAGGCACTGGTGCCGCCGGGCTCGGTGCCGGGGCCGCTGGAGCTCGTCAGGTCCGTACGCGGCCGCCTCTCCCGGGCCAGGCGCTACTCGCAGATCACCAGGATCGCCATCAAGCACGGCCTCGGCCCGTACCTGCGCGGCCGGGGCGAGCGGCTCGACGACCGCCCGGGGAAGGTGCGGCTGGCCAGGTCGCTGCGCGAGGCCCTCGACGAGGGCGGCGTCACGTTCGTCAAGCTCGGCCAGGTCCTGTCCACCCGGCGCGACCTGCTGCCCGCCGAGTTCGTCGAGGAGCTGGGCCGGCTGCAGGACCAGGTCGCCCCGGCGCCGTGGCCGGAGATCGAGCCGGTGCTCGCCGCCGAGCTGGGCGGGCCGGTGGACGAGGCGTTCGCCGAGTTCGACCGGACACCGCTGGCCGCCGCCTCCATCGGGCAGGTCCACGCCGCCCGCCTGCACTCGGGCGAGAGCGTCGTGGTCAAGGTGCTGCGGCCGGGCATCTGGCCGGTGGTCTCGAAGGATCTCGACATCGTCCGGCGGCTGGCGGCCACGCTGGAGTCCAGGACCCGCTGGGGCCGCTCGCTCGGGCTGCGCGACCTGGCCGACGGGTTCGCGACGGCGATCCGCGAGGAGCTCGACTTCCGGGTGGAGGCGGCCAACATGGCGGCCGTCACCGCCGGCGGCGGTGTCACGTACCCCGCCCCGATCAGCGCCATGTGCACCGAACGCGTGCTCGTCATGCGGCGCCTGTCCGGCCGGCCCGTCACCGCCGCCGCCCCCGAGCAGGGCCCGCAGCTGGCCCGCGACCTGCTCGACTGCCTGCTCAGGCAGATCCTGATCGAGGGCGTCTTCCACGCCGACCCGCATCCCGGCAACCTCATGCTGCTCGACGACGGCACGCTGGGGCTGCTCGACTTCGGCGCGGTCGGGCGGCTCGACGACTCCGTGCGCTCGGCGCTGCGGCGCTTCCTGCTCGCCATGAACCGCCAGGACCCGCTGGGCGTCACCGACGCGCTGCTCGAGGTCGTGCCCAGGCCGGAGGACATCGACGAGGCCGCGCTCGAACGGGCGCTCGGCCAGTTCATGGCCAGGCACGTGACGGCCAGCATGGACAGCGCGCAGATGTTCACCGACCTGTTCAGGATCGTCTCGGCGTACGGGCTGTCGATCCCGCCCGAGGTGGCCGCCGTCTTCCGGGCGCTGGCCACGCTGGAGGGCACGCTCGTGCGCCTCTCCCCCGGGTTCGACCTCATCGGCGAGGCCCGGTCGTTCGCCGGCCGCCATCTCGCCGAGCGGATCACCCCGGAGACGATCAAGGAGTCCGCCATGCAGGAGCTGGTCGCGCTGCTGCCGATGCTGCGCCGCCTGCCGCGCCGCGTCGAGCGCATCGCGAGCGCCGCGGAGCACGGCCGGTTCTCCATGAACGTGCGGCTGCTGGCCGACGACCGCGACCGCCGCTTCGTGACGGGCCTGCTCCACCAGGTGCTGCTGACGGTGCTCGGCGCCACGGCCGGGGTGATGGCGGTCATCCTCCTCGGGACGGCCGGCGGCCCGCCGGCGCTGGCGAACACCACGCTCTTCCAGCTCATCGGCTACAACCTGCTGGTGATCGCCGCCATCCTGGTGCTGCGCGTCCTGGCGCTGATCTTCCGCCGCCCGCGCGCCTCGGACGATCACCCGGCGCGGCGATAGGACGCGAACGGGCCCCAGTCGTGTCTTGACCCGGCGCTGGTCTTGGACATCCGAGACATCGGGCAGGTTCCTGGAAACTTCGGAACCGCTCGGGAGCAGAGGGTGAAAATCATCGGGATCGCCGCCAGTCTCCACGCGGGGTCGTTTATCAACAAATTGCTGGACGCGGCGGGTGGCGAGCTGCCCGTGGGCGTCGACTTCGCAGTGTGGCCGGGGCTCGGCGAGATCCCGCCGTACGCGGACGGGCCGGTGCCGGTCATGGCGCGCGAGCTCATCGGGCTGGTCGCCGCGTCCGACGCGGTGCTGCTGACCGCCCCCGAGCACAGCCTGCTGCCCGAGGAGCTGACGTACGCGCTGGACTGGATGTCGGCGCGCAACGGGCTGTCGGGCAAGCACGTGGCGGTGATGAGCGCGAGCGCGCGGGCGTGCGGCGCGATGTGGGCCCAGGCGGAGCTCTACAAGCACCTTCAGGCGGCGGGCGCCGTCGTGATGGGGGCCGAGCTGGTGATCTCCCCGGCCTGCCCGCACTTCGACAAGGACGGCCATCTCACGGACCCCGCCCTGCGCGCCCAGGTGCGCAGGGTGATCGGCCAGCTGTGCCCCTCCGAGGTCATGGAGCCCGCGCTCTCGCTCTGACCCCCCTCAGCCCGTCGCCGGCGGCGCGTCGTCCGCCGGGCGGACGAGCTCGATCCGGTGGTCCTCGACCTCGCCGCTGTCGGCCCATCCCGTGGGCAGGGCCGTCGCCTGGGCGGCCAGGCGCAGCCGCATCCAGGTGAGGCCGGTGCGGAATGTCTGCGGCAGGCTCCAGCGCAGCTCCGCGGTGGTGGCGTCCTTGGCGACCTGCGCGGTGGCCCGCTCGTCGGTGCCGAAGCGGCCGTCGTGGTCGGCGTCGATCCACCCGGTGAGGTACGCGGGCGACCCGGCCCGTACGGGCACCGTCAGCGTGCCGACCCGGTCCTTGACGGTGATCTCCGCCGGGGAGCCGGTCACGGCGTCGTCCTCGTCGGCGCTCACCTCGCGGGCCGCCGTGCTCACCTTGTCCAGATGGTCGGCGGTCGCGGAGGCCCCCAGGAAGGAGTCGGTGATCGCGTGGGAGGCCGCTCCGTACGAGGCGGGCGCGTCGGAGTCGTCCTCGGCCAGCGTGATCTTGAACGCGGCCCACATCTGCGGGCCCGGGCCCCCGAGCGCGTAGCGCACGTCACGGGCGCTCAGCCGGATCGTGAACGCGGTGACGGTGCCGTTCACCTTGGCCGTGCCGCAGGTGTAGACGACCCCGCAGGTGGTGGACTTGACGGGACGGACCGCTTCCGGCTCGATCGAGTCCGCCGTGACCCGGTAGCCGGGGAAGCCGGCCGCCGCGGAGAAGGCGGGCGTGGCCGGGGTCCCGTCGACCAGGTCGACGGCCGGCCAGTAGTCGTCGCGGCCGCGCCTCGGGTCGCGCGACACGCCGCCCGTGCCGAACACGTGCAGGTGCGGGTCGCGTACCGGCCGGGAGAAGGTGAACGTCAGCATGGCCACGCCGCTCCAGCCGCCGGGCCGGGCCGCGAAGTCCTCGTAGAGGTCCATGAATCCCGCCGTCATCTTGGCGTTGGCCGGGACGAGGAATTCGTCGTCGGGCACCCACGTGCTCGCGGTCAGCACCTCGGCGGAGGCCACGCGCGTCTCCCCGATCATGGTCTTGCGCACGGTCACCGTCACGCCGGACGGCGTCCGCCCCGAGGCCGTCGCCGGCGAGTTGGTGAAGGACGACGGCGCGTCCTCGGCGACGGCCCCCGGGACGCCGGCGAACACCGTGACCACGCAGGCCAGCACCGCGTGAAGAACCATTCTCGCTCCCCCAGAAGCAGCTCTGCCCGGATTCACGCCCGAGCTCCCCGCAGGCGGCCCACCAGGCCCCTGGTCACGCGGCGGGCGGCGAAGTCGCAGCCGCACACGAACCGCATGGCCGGTCCGAACGTCGCCGCCGCCGCGAGCCCGACCAGGTGCAGCCCCGCGACGGACGTCTCGAACGCGGGACCGAGCCGCGGCGCCGGGCCGGGCGCCGCCACCGCGCGCCGCAGGTCCTCGTGGAGGATCCCGATCCTGGCCACGTCCACCCGGTAGCCGGTCGCCGCGATGACGTGCTCGGTCTCGAGCAGGGTGACCGCGCCCGCGAGGTCCCGCAGCCGCAGCCGGACCCCGTCGCGGTACTCGGAGGCGGCCAGCCGCGCCCCCAGGGTCACCTGCACGGCGCCGTCGAAGCGCTCCTTCAGCCACCAGGACCCGGCCGGTCCGAGGGTGTTGCGCACGATGTGGGCGCGGGCCGCCCGCGGCAGGTACCTGACCGCGTACGGCATCCGCGACCAGGCCACGGAGGGCCAGCCGCTCCCGAGCGCGGAGCGGGGCGCCAGCACGCGCGACATGACCCGGCGCCGTTCGACGGGCACGTCGTTCCAGGCCAGGGCGCCGGTGCGGGCGACGAGCCGGACGGCCGCCCCCGCCTCGGCCAGCAGCGTCGCGGTCTCCAGCGCCGACTGGCCGGCTCCCAGCACGGTCACGTCCCGTCCCGCGAACCCGCTCAGATCGTGGTGGTCGGAGCTGTGCGTGGCCACCTCGGGCGGCAACGCCGCCAGGGCGCGGGGCCGGTGGGCGAACGGCAGGAATCCCAGGGCCAGCACGACGGTCCTGGCCAGCACGGACGCGCCCGACGACAGGGAGAGCGCGAACAGCCCGCCCTCGACGCCGACGGCCGTCACCTCCGTCTCCTCCAGCGCCCGGCCGACCGCCTGCTGACGGAACCACCTGCCGTAGGCGACGAACCTCTCCACCGGCACCGGCTCCCCGTAGGAGTACCGGTGGAAGGCGTCGAGGCCGTGTCTGCGATCCGGGTCGCCGAGATGGGACGCGTCCGGCTCGGACTTCAGCAGCATGCCTCTGGGCATGTGGCGTTCCCACGACCGCATCGGCTCGCCGAACACCCGTGCGTCGAGCCCGGCGTGCAGCGCGTGCGCCGCCACCGACAGCCCGTACGGTCCGGCGCCCACGATCGCCACGTCGATGACCGAGGTAGGCACATTCTCCTCCATTCGCCGTGCTAGGCCCGCTGCCGGGCCAGCCGGGTGAATCCGCGTTTCATCGCCTGCCTGGCCATGGCCACGAAGGGCCGGGGGTCGTCGGCGGACAGCCAGGCAAACTCGTCCGCCGAGCACAGGGCACGCAGGCTCTTCGGGCCGGCGGTGATGAGGTCGTAGTTCTCCACCACGTAGGTCCGGCCGTGACCGGCCCGTCCCCGGGGCGCGCGCCGGCCGGACAGGTGCAGGTGGGCGGCCCGTACCAGGTCCAGGCCGCTGCTGTCGCTGAACAGCCGGAACTGGGCGCCGAGCCGGGGGTTGAAGTCCAGCAGGTGGTAGGCGTCCCTGCCGGCGTCGTGGCGGAAGTCGATGTCCAGCACGCCGCGGTAGCCCAGCCTCTCCGCCAGTTCGCGGGCGGTGCCCTCCACGACGGGGTTGGGCAGCCACCGCCCGTAGGTGGTGAGCCCGGCGCCCTTGGGATGGGCGCGCTCCTTGCGTCCCGCGCCGCCGTACAGGCAGCGGGAGTTCTCGTCGAAGTAGCCGTGGAAGAACCAGTCCGCGTGCGGCCCGCCGGGCACGAAGCGCTGGAACAGCAGGTCGCAGCCCTCCACGTGCTGGAGCAGCCGGGGCACCTGGCTGATCCGCCGCACCAGGCTGGTGTTGCGCAGCCCGACGCCGGCGGGCAGGAGCCACGGCTGCGCCCACTTGGCGACCAGCGGCAGCCCGAAGTCGGCGACGGCGGCCGCGGCGTCGCGTTCGCCGGTGATCAGCCGGGTCTCCGGCTGGACGACCCCGAACGCGGAACACAGCTGCGCCAGCAGGCTCTTGTCGGCGAGGGCGCGCGGCAGTCCGGGCACCTGGTCGGGAAAGAGGTAGTGCGGGCGCAGCTCGGCCGCGTGCTCCGCGACGGCGATGGCGCCCGCGTCGTCCAGGGCCAGCAGGACGGCCGGGCGGCCGATGCTCTGGGCGACCTGCGTGAGCGTCCCCACGATGTCCCCGGCGTCCCCGCCGCGCGGCCACGCATGCGCGCGCGCCAGGTACTTGGAGCGGGAGGTCGGCGAGTCCGTCTCCCCGAGGAGTCCGTGCACCTCCACTCCGGCCCTGCCGAGGGAGCGAATGGCGCCGAGGGTCCCATGATGAAAGTTATTGGGGTCCAATCGCAGCACAAGCGCCGGGACAGTGCAATCGAGCATCTTCCTTCTCCTTCGCGAAAAGCTATAAATCAGGCAAATCGCGAGTCGGATATCCGGATTGCCGAAACATGGGGTATGGAGAAGGAAGGAGAGGCGAGAATCGGGGATGTGCGATCGTGGCAGGAACGAGATATCTGCGCTTTTCGCTCGCGATAATCACGGGTGCGGTGGTGGCATCGGTCGGTCTGGGCGCGCCGGCGCCCGCGCCGGCGAGCGACCCCGCGGCGCTGGGCGTCTTCCTCGCCTCCGACGCGCGCGGTCCCGAGCTCCTGACGGGCTTCGAGGCGTGGCTGGGGCTCAGGGTGACGGTCGGGCGCACCTATCTCCCCGGCGAACGCTGGAAGTCCCTCGAGGGAGGCGACTCCGAGATCCTCGACACGTGGACGCGCTGGCGGGCCGCCCAGCCGGGCCGCGTCCTGGCGCTGAACGTGCCGATGGTCACTCCGAACGAGTCGATGATGTCCGACCACGCCGTGGCGCGACGACTGGCCAAGGGGGCGCACGGCGCCCATGACGGCCGCTTCAGGAAGCTCGCCGGGAAGCTGGTCTCCTCCGGCGCCGGTGACACGATCATCGTGCTCGGCTGGGAGATGAACGGCACCACCTACTCCAGCAGGTGCGGACCCGACCCGGAGACGTGGAAGCAGTACTGGCGGCGCATCGTGACGACCATGCGCGAGACGCCCGGCCAGCGCTTCCGCTTCGACTTCGCCCCCAGCCGCGGGCTCGACGCGGTGCCCTGGACGCAGTGCTACCCGGGTGACGACGTGGTCGACATCATCGGCATGGACAGCTACGACCAGGGGCCCGGGCACGAGTTCGCCGAATACATCGACCAGCCGTACGGCCTGCGGGCGCACGCCGACTTCGCCGCGCAGCACGGCAAGCCCATCTCGTTCCCCGAGTGGGGGCTGTTCCGCAACGGCGACCGTCCCGCCTACGTCGAGGGGATGCTCGACTGGATCGGTACTCACAACGTGGTCTATCACTCGATCTCCGATTACTGTCCGCACGGCGTCTGGCAGTGTTCGTCGAACCCCGGCTCGTCGGAGGCCTTCCGCAGGCTGCTGCTGGAGCGCGCCTCCCCGCCCAGCACGGCCAGCGTGTGCGTGGCGAGCCCGTCCAGCGCGGAGTCCACGCCGAACCCGGCCGCCAGCGTGGCGGCGGCCACCCCCTCGGCACCGGCCAGCTCGGGCTGCCCGAGCCTGACCAGCAGCGCCTCGGCCAGCCCCGCGCTGTCCTCCGGCTGAACGAGCGCGCCGACTCCCCCAGTCACCACCTCGGTGAGCCCGGGCACCGCGCAGGCGACCACGGGCCTGCCCGTGGCCAGCGCCTCC
>NZ_JBSGFQ010000194.1:0-16487 GCF_053603495.1 Nonomuraea sp. NPDC004186
GAACGACGTCCGCCAACCGGTGACTGCGTCGCCCTCGACGACGGCCAGCGGCGCGTAGTGGTAGGCCACGCCGTGCGGGCCGCGGCCCTGGGGGTGGTGCCAGATGACGTCGCCCAGCGTGCGGCGCGCGGGGAAGACCCAGTAGTCACCCGTACGGTAGCGGTGCGGGTTGCCGCGCTCGCCGGTGAGGAAGCGCACCTCGACACCCCGCTCCAGCGGGATCCACCCCGTATCCTTCCTGGCCGCCTGCGCCTCGGTCACCGGAACAGCCCCGTCAGGGGACTTGCCGGGCGGCGTGTGGTCCCAGCGCCGCAGGTACGGGTGGCGGCGCCGGTCGATCGCGGGCGGCGGCGCGTCCAGGGTCACGGTCGACAGGTCCACGTCCACGTCGACCACCTGCCGCAGCGGCGCGGCCGGACGCGGCCACCCCAGCTCGCGGCGCAGCGAGACGGCGTCGTCCACGGCCTCCACCCACTGGCCGACCTCCAGCGCGGTGTGCCGGTCGCGGCCCAGGCTGCTCACCTGGACCACGGGCCCGTCGCTCGCCAGGATCGGATAGATCACCGAGCCGTTGTCCCGCGACCAGGCGAAGCTCGCCCCTTCCCGGGCGGTGCCGCCGCTGCGGATCTCCACCCGGTAGAGCTGGTTCTCCCCGGTGTACCCCGCGTCGGACGGCGCGGTGCACGGGTCGTCGTCGGCCTCGTGCGGGCGCGTGGCCCGTACCTGGAGCACTCCCCTGTGCTCCGCCGACTCGGCGGCGGCGATCCAGTCGGCGACCCAGGCCTCTACCGAGACGTCACCGGTCGGCACGGGCACGGCGCGCACCTGCCAGACGACCTGCGCGCGGCTGCTGGTGTCGGGGTGGTGCGGGCCGAGCGCGGGCTCGTGCAGCGTGGGGTCCTCCACCTCGGTGACGTGCCGCTCCCAGACCTTCAGGTAGACCAGGTACCTGCCCTTGGGCAGCCGGTCGGCGCCCGCGACGTCCAGCACGGCGTGCGGCTGCTTGGCGTAGGTGGTCTCGGCCGGGTTCTCGACGCCGATGCCGTTCACGTAATAGCGGCCCGCCCCGATGGTGAAGTCCGCCACGGCCGGGTCGCCGATGGCGAAGCCCAGTCCGGGGCCCGCCGGCCCGGCGTGGGGGCCCATCAGGTCGGCCAGCGCGCCGCGCAGCTGGTGCAGCAGGAGCGCGGTCTGCTCGTTGCGGTTGGCGTCCAGGCCGACCCTGCCCTGCAGGTCGAAGACCGCGGAGTAGCCGCGCTCCGGCGAGAAGGTGATGTTGGAGAAGTCTCCGTGCACAGCGGTCTCCCTAGGTGGCGTTGATGACGGCTGCATCGACACCGAGGGGGACGAACCCGTCCAGGTGGTCGACGAGGTTGGCGAGTCTGCGCGCCTCGAACAGGTCGTGGAAGGCGCCCATCTCGGCGCCGTCCTCCGCTCCTGTGCGGATGGCGTCGGCACAGGTCTCGTGCAGCCGGCAGTAGCCGGGCGTGCCGTACCTGACGCTGGTGAACCTGGGCCGCAGCCGGTTGTCCGAATCGGGCGGGCACCGGTAGCGGGGCGGGCCGCCGTGGCAGGCGTAGGAGACGTAGGAGTAGCGCGCGCAGCCGGCGTCGCGCCTGGCCACGTGCACGCAGCCGGTCACGATGCTGTCCTCGGCGAGCCTGAGCAGGTAGACGCGCACCTGGCCGAGCACGGTGCAGCGGCGCAGGGTCAGGTCGGCGTAGGCGTTCCTGGCGTCCACGCCCGTCACGGCGGCCAGCTCGCGGCCGGTCGCGTCGATGATCGAGTCGTACGCCTCGACGATGAGCGGCTCTCCCGCGGTCTCGTCCTGGTCGACGAGGATCGTGCCGACGATCGACCGTTCGACGCGCAGGCGGGCGGTGGTGCGGCGCAGCTCGATCGACGGCTCCTCGCCGTGGCGGGGCTCGCACCGGTCGTCCAGCTCCCAGCCGGGCACGAGCGTGCAGTGCCTGATCGTCACCTCACCCACCTGCCCGGTGATGTCGACGCTGCGGCCCGAGATCACGAGCCCGTCGAGGAGCAGGCGGGGGCGGCGCGCGGACGGCGGCGGGCAGTCGGCGGCGCCACCCGGCGGCGGGGTCTTGGAGCGGGCGCGCACCGAGAGCGCGTCGAACCTGTTGGCCCGCTGGTTGAGCAGCCTGATGACCGGCCGCTGGTACGGCGCCGCCCGCAGCTCCAGCCGGTCGTCCAGGTCCAGCTCGACGCAGAGCGCCTCGGTGTAGTCGGCCGAGTCGACGATCTCCACGAGCGCGTCGTGCAGCGACGGGTCGGCCTCCTTGTCCTCCTGCCACTGCCGGAGCGCGGCGGTGATCGAGCCGAACCCGTCACCGCCGACGACGTACCGGCGGCGCTCCCCGACCGGGGCGGTCGCCCTGGCGTAGGCGCCGCCGCCCATGCGCTCGCTGAAGCCGTAGCACCAGCTCACCCACACCCCCTCCTCCGGCGCCTCGTCCGGCGGGAAGGCGATCCTGCCCAGCACCGGGTCCACGACCACCTGGCCCGGCTGGGGCCGGTAGCGCCAGTCGCTCAGGTCGGCGCCGACGATCCGGCTCGCGGGGACGGGGTTGTCCAGGCTGTCGCGCCAGATCCGCAGGGCGCGGCCCGGGCCGTAGTACTCGGTCACGGCCGCGGCGAACTCCTCGCGGCCGATCGGCTGCGGCAGGTCGGCGGGTCCGGACAGGTGGGCGGCCTTCGGCTCCGTCCCCTGCGGGGCGAACAGCTGGGTGTCGATGCCCAGCACGTTGACCAGGTAGCGGCTGTAGCGCTGGTCGACGCAGAACGCCGGGGCCCGGGTGACGGGGAAGGACAGCAGCCGCCACACGTACAGCGCCAGGCTGGGGATGTTGGGCAGGCCTCGGGTCAGCTCGCTGTTGATGCGGCGCACGTCGGGCAGCCTGGGGGCGGTGTCGAAGGGGCCGCCGACGCGCTCGCAGGCGACGAGGTCGCGCACGTCGAAGGTGGCCGGCCGGTCCGGCCGCAGGTGCCGGAGGTGCTGGTCGCGCACCAGCATCCGGTACGTCTCCACCGCCCGCGCGGGCCGGCCGGCGACGTCGAAGGCGAGCTGTTCCAGCGCGGCGGCGGTGCCCTTGCGGCGGCGTACGGCCACCGCGTCCGCCACCTCGGCGCGGGAGACGCCCTCCCTGTCGATGCCGACCAGGGCCGCGAGGTACGGCACGATCCACTCGTCGCAGGTCTCGACGAACCAGTTGGCGTACCAGGTGTCGAGGTCGTCCTCGATGACGCGTACCTGCTCCTCGATGATCCGCAGCAGTGCCCGCAGCGGGTGGCCCCGCTCCTCGTCCCTGCTGCGGTGGATGGCGGGCAGCAGCGCGGCCAGCTCGTCGCGGGTCATCGGGCCACCTCCACGTGCAGGACGACGAACCCGTCCAGGCCAGGTGTGATCAGGACGAGCTCGGCGGGGTCGATGTGGACGCCGTCGGCCCGGGTCCTGGCCGGTCTCGCGGGTATCCGTTCGGCCACGCCGGTGACCGCGGCGGCCTCGGGGGCGGTCGTGCCGAGGGTGGCGCCCAGCCGTACGACGTCGGCGAACGCGACGCCGGGCACGCGCTGGAGCTCCGCGACGACCTCGGACAGGTACAGGCTGCGCCCGAGAGCGCGCGCGTCGAACCCGAACGCCGACTCCACGGCCGCGCGGGCCTGCGGGCCGACCAGGTCGGGGGCGCGGTCGGCGTCGATCCACACGTTCGCCTCCAGGACGACGTTCCACAGCGTGCGCGGCGCCGCGGCGACCGGCACGCCGGGGTCGCCGTAGCGGCGGCAGGCCGCGAGCAGGCCGCGCAGCAGGTCGGAGTCCGGCTCGATCGGCGCGTCGTCCACGCCCGCCACCGTCACGTGGACCAGTTCCCTGCCGCCCGCGCTCAGGCGGGTCGCCGCGGCCTTGCCGACACCCGCGCGGGCCAGGGTGAAGTCCGCGTAGTCGCGCAGGCCCACCAGCCGGTCCATGGCCAGCGTGGGCAGCGGCGCCCGGCCGCGCAGCGCCGGGTCCGCGTCGTGGTCGGTGCCGCCGCTCGCGCGCAGCGGGTTGGTCACCGCGCTGACGCCCAGCGGTTTGGTCTGCAGCTGGCTGAGCTGCCCGGCGCGCACGTTGCCCGCCCTGCCGATGCCCACGCGGTAGGTGAAGGCCACGTTGCCGGTGCCGGTGGGCAGCCGCGATCCGCGCCGGCCGTCGCCGAACTCGACGGTCGCGCCGCCCGCGGCGTCCACGCTCAGCTGGTAGGCCCGCTCGGACGGCCCCGCCCAGGCCAGCTCGGGGACCTCGTGCCAGGCGATCCCGCCGACCCTGACGATCAGCTCCGCCTCGGCGCCGTCGGCGTCGGGGGTGGCGAGGTACGTCAGCGGCTGCTGGCCCAGGGTGAAGCGCTGGCCGGCCGCGCCGGCGTCGCCGCTGCCCGCCGCGGGTTCGAGCTTCGTCTCGCCGTTCGTGGCGCGTACGACGTTGGCCCAGACGGTGACGGTCGAGCGGCGGTAGCTGCCGCGCAGCGGGGCCGCGAGGTCCAGCACCGTGTGATCCGGCACGCTCCCCGACGAGGAGACCCGCCGGGTGCCGATGACCCGCGCGACCTCGCCGCTCGGCGGCGTGAGCGGGCCCGCGTCCTGCGACATCCCGGACACGACGATCGTGCGGCCGGTCGGCAGGTCCTCGATCACCACGCCGAGGTCGATCGAGCCGCCCTCGACGGGCCCCGTGATGGGCTCGTCGGCCAGGGCGAGAGGCTCGGCCTGGACGTAGAAGGTGTAGCCGCGCAGCTCGGACAGGGAGCGCCCGGCGTCGCCGTGCTCCTCGGGGAACCAGGGCGCCACCAGCACGAGCGCGGTCACCCTGCCGGAGATGCCGTAGCGGGCCAGGCCCAGCGTGCGCACCTCTTTCACGAGGTTGACGTTCACGAGGCCGTCGCCGGAGACCACCACGATCCAGCTGCCGGGGAGGATGCGGGGGTAGTCGGCGTCGAGCGGGAGCAACGTGCGCGCGCCCGCGTCGGAGTCGTACAGGCCCTCGTCGAGCTCCCAGTCGGGGTCGTCCGCGGCGACCTCGCCGATCACCCCGCCGGATGTCGCGGGCGGGAGCGGGGCGGCGGAGCCGAACGTGGCCGCCTTGGCCCGCAGGACCTCCAGCCGGACGAACTCCGCCTCCTCGTCGCCGTCCTCGGCCACCCCGGCCGGGGACAGCTGGAGCCTGGCGGCGGTCACCTGCGCGTCCAGGTCGGTCTCCGCCGACTCGACGATCCTCAGCAGGGGCGATCCGTCGGTGAAGTGGAAGAGCAGGCGGTCGTTGGGCGCGAGCCCGGTCGCGATCCCTTCGACGTGCACCACCCGCAGGGAGGCCACGCGGCAGCGGGTCAGCCGCGTCGGGCGGCGCAGCCTGGGCGGCAGCGCGCCCCACGACGGGCGGGCCACCAGCTCCTCAGCCGTCTCGAAGATCTGCGGCTTGGCGCCGGGGTCGGGCACGCTCTGCACCCTGGCGCCCGCGGGCACCCGCACGAGCGGGTCGGCGGGGTCGGGGTCGAGGGTGTAGGCCAGCCAGGCGCTCGCCGCCAGACCCGGCCGGGGCCGGTAGCCGACGAGCGCGGCCAGCTCCACCAGCGAGCGCCGCTCCTTGGCCGTCGCGAGGTAGCCCTCGTCGGCGATGCGTTCCTGGTAGAAGGTCAGCACGTCGCCGACGCAGGCCCACGCGTCCAGCAGCGCCAGCGCGGGGTCGTCGGGGGCGCGCGTGGTGAGCCTGGCCAGCTCGGGATGGTCGGCGGAGGCCAGCCGCCCGATCATCCTGGCCAGGAACGCCGCCCGGGTGCCCACGCGGACGCTCAGGCTCGACCGCCCCGGCGGGTTCGCCATCACCTTTCCGGGCGGCAGCGGGGTCCCCGAAGCGCACCGCCCGCAACATCCCGCCGCTTCACCGCAGCTCATACCGGCTCACCGCCCTCCCACGAGATCCAGCGTCAACGTCCCGGCCGAGGGGATCTCCAGCGGGCCGAACGCGAGCGCGCCGCCGGGAGGCACGGGCGGCCCGGTGGAGACCGTGCGGGCCAGCCGGACGACGCTCGCCGACACCACTCCCGGCACGGCCATGGCCTCGGCCAGGAGCCGGCTCACGTACAGGCCGGTGCCGAAGGTGAGGCGGTCGGGGTCGAACATGCCGCCCGGCGCGTCGCCGAGCCGGGCCCGCAGCGCGACGGTGACGGCCGAGCGGGGCGCGTTCGCCGCCAGGCAGACGCGTAGCCCGAGGTCGACCGCGACCAGCCGGGGCGGGTCGGCGCGCAGGTCGTGCCCGATCCGCCGGACCTGCTCCAGCCGGGTCCGCACCGCTTCCAGGGGGAACTCCTCGCCGCAGCGGCCGCGCAGGGGGTCGATCGCCACATCTGCCTCGTACCAGCCGCCGGTCCAGGCCAGGTCGGTGGCCGCGCTCTGGACTCCGGGCTGGGCGGCGGCGATCGTGGCGTAGTCCTCGGCGGTGACCGCCCGTATCAGGCGGTGCCGGTAGGCGGTGGGGCCGAGCAGGCGGGCTTCGGCGACCGGTTCGGGGTCGATGCCGCCCGTGGCGGCCAGCGGGTTGCGTACGCCGGTCACGGGCACCGCGATGGGGCACGAGGCCACCAGGTGGGCCACCGCCTCGGGGCCGACGTTGCCGGCCGTCCCGTTGCCGACCCGCAGGCGCAGCTCGAACCGCTGGCCGGGGCGGACCCCGCGGCCGTACTTTCCATCGCCGAAGCGCAGGTGCGAGCTGCCCTCGTCGTCCACCTCGACGACGACATGCCGGTCCTCGGGGCCGCTGCCGATCAGGTCGGCCCGCACCGTCCACGTCTCGCACTCGGAGGTGAGCCACAGCTGGGCCGGCGCCGTACGCGGGTCCTGGGTGAGCGCGGCGGCGGCGGGACCCGCGGCGACCGGCTCGGCGGGGTCGAGCCCCGCGCCGGCACCCCAGGTGGCGGCCACCTCGGCCGCGTCGGCGGCGTCCAGCGGCAGGCCGAGGCGGGCCTGGGCGGTCAGCCTGGCCAGCCTGCCGAGCAGGCGGGGCCGGGGCGCGGTGCCGGTGGGGATGCGGGCCAGCGTCAGGGCCTGGCCCGCCGCGACGATCTCGGGAGCGGGGTAGGGCGCCCGGCGGGTGAGGGGCGCGTGCGGCAGCACGGGCTCGAAGCGCACCCGTACGGGGTCGCGCTCCGGGCGGCCGAGCCCCTCGCACCGCACGGGACCGGGCTCCCCTTCGGGCACGGTCAGCGTGCCGGTCGCTGTGGCGCCGTGGTCGACGAGGACCACGTTCGCCCTGGCCACGCTCACGTCCTCGAACAGGCAGCACTCCTCGCCGCCGATGGCGGCCAGGCACAGGTCGAACGTCAGGGCGTCGGCGCACGCCCAGCTCACCCGGAGCAACGGCTGGTCGTAGACCGGGTCGTCGAGCTCCTCGACCTCGGTCAGCCGTACGGCCTGGCGGTGGGTGACGTCCGCGTCGCCCGGCACCCCGGTCAGCGGGCCGCGTACCTCCTCGAAGATCACCACGTCGCCGGGGCACAGGCCGAGCAGCCGCTCGGACCGCTCCTCGTCGCACCAGCCGTCCACCAGCGTCGCGGCCGTCGCGCCGCGCGGCAGGCAGCACTCCTCGCCGCCCCAGGTCCACAGCCGGATGCGGTTACGGGCGGGGCTGACGGCCACGTCGTGCTCCAGCACGGGCTCGTACACCTGGTAGCCGCCGCCGGGCGCCAGACGGCGCAGCTCGCCCTCCGAGACCATCGGGCGGCCGCCGAGCGCCGGGACCGCCGTCACGAACCGGTAGCTGCCCGCGTACAGGACCCCCGGCTCCTCGACCTCCAGGTGCACCCAGGTGCGCGCGTTGCAGCCGTCGTGCATCCGGTAGTCGACCAGCCGCAGGTGCCGCCGCACCGACGTGCGCAGCCGGGCCGTGCCCAGGTACGCCTCGGTGGCCACCGCGTCCTGGCGGTAGGAGAGCTGGTCGCCGACGTAGGCGAGCAGCTCGACCAGCGTGACGCCCAGGTCGGGGATCTGCCGGTCGGTCCAGGCGGGGGAGGTCAGCGCGAGCCGGTCCAGGATGAGCCGCCGGAAGCTCGCGTAGTCCTTGGCCAGGTAGTCGATGACCGCCCGGTCCTCCTCGCCCGGCGGGCAGGGCGCCGTCGCGCCGCAGTCGCTCTCCTCGCCGCAGTCGCCGGTGAAGGTGAAGGCGGCCCGGGCGTACCGGGGGTCGAGGTCCTGTGCGCAGGCCAGCTCCACCTCGTACGGCGAGCGGTCCCCGAGCCGGTCGAGGTGGACGACCAGCTCGTCGTAGCGACCGGCCCGCGCGGCGACCACCTCGACGTGGACGGCCCGCACCGCGCGCCCGGGCCCGGTGATGGCGACGTCGTCCGCCTCCGGCACAGGCTCGGGCGCCTTGCCGAACAGCAGCAGCCGCAGCGTGCGCGCCTCGTTGTCGACCTGCACGCCGGCGATGCCGCCCCATCCGCGGGCGCGGTCCCGTTCCCGCCGCGCGCGGGGCGGGCAGCCCTCGTCGGCCGTCATGGCCCGGTCCTCCGTTCGACGGTGACCGAGTTGAGCTCCCCGGTCAGCGGCAGCACGTACGCCACCGACACCAGCAGCGTCCCCTCCTCGGCCCGCACGTCCACGCGCTCGACCCGCAGGTCGTCGGGCAGCCACTGCTGCAGGGCGGCCTGGAGCGTGTACTCGACGGCCCCGGCCAGTTCGGGGCTGTTGGGGGCGAAGACCAGCCGCAGGACGCCGGTGCCGAAGTCGGGCCGGTTGACCCGCTCCCCCGGGATCGTGAACAGCAGCTGCTCGACCATGTCGCGCACGTGGTCCTCGTCCGTGGTGGTGGCCGACCTGCCGTGCGCGTCGACGTGGAAGGGGAAGTCGAGGTGGGTGCTCATGATCCCGCCGCCCTGAGCTGCGTCGAGGTGATGATCGGCGTGCCCTGGGGGGCCTTGGCCGCCGACTGGCTGACACCGGCGCCGGGCCCCGCGGGCTCCAGGACGACCGGTTTGCCGAGCACGAAGACCCGGGTGGAGGCGGCCAGCGCGAAGTCGACGGTGACGCAGGGGCTCGGCGGGGTCGCGCCCGACAGCGAGCAGCCCGCCACCGCGACCACGTCGCCGACGGTCACCACCGGCGCGCCCCCGGCCAGCACCACGGTCTGGCCGGGGACGATCGTGGCCTTGCCCTGATGAAGGCAGGTCACCTGCGAGGCGACGGTCAGGAGGAAACCCGGCATCGTCGGCACCCCTCTCAGGCCGGCTTCACGACGAGCGCGCCGTTGTTGATGTTGACGAGCCCGACGAGGTTGATGGCCGGCGCGGTGATGGTCACGCCCGAGGTGTCGACCGTGATGGCCGCCGACTGGGACTGCAGCAGCACGCCGCTGCCCTTCATCGGGGCCACCGGGGTGTCGGACAGGGCGATCTTGCTCTTGCCGATGGTCTCGATGAGGAGCGCGGGCGCCGCCGGGGGCAGCAGCTTGGCGGTGGCGGGCGCCTCTTCCCGGCTCCCCCAGAAGAAGCCCACCCAGATGGGGCTGTCGGGGCTGCCCTGCTCGAACTCCACCCAGACCCCGGCGCCGGGCGGCGGCACGGCGAAGAAGCCCATCTGCAGCCCGGCCAGCGGCACGCACGGCATCGCCCACGTCGACGGCAGCACGCCGAGCACGTCGGGCACGCTGACCAGCAGCCGTCCCTTGCCGAGAGGGTCGATGTTGTTCAGCACCGAGCCCCGGTACTTGCCGTAGAAACGTCTGGTGCCCGGCGGCTCGGCGTCCTCGCGCTCGGCGGGGCCGAAGAAGCCGGGAGACTCGACATAGCCGAGCTCGTCCATGTTCATGGCAGGTCCTTAGGAGAGGGGCAGGAACGCGTTGCGGGTCAGGGTGAACTGCTGGGTGTAGCCGCCGCGCGTGATGTCGTGGGTGACGCTCTTGACGAAGTAGGTGCCGTCGTAGCCAAGGCTCGCGCCGCGCACCGTGACGGGACGGCGCGCCCGCAGCGGCTGGCCGTAGCGCAGCACGTCCAGCGTGCCCTGCCCGCTGATCACCTCGTAGCCGTCGGCGGCCCTGGCCAGCGCGACCAACCCCGCTTCCAGGGGGGACAGCTTGGCCAGGCCCCTGACCACCGACGTCTTCAGCGGCAGCGGCTTGCGGGCGCCCATCGGCGGGTTGACCGGGGTGATGTCCGGGATGGGCACGGGGACGGGGAACTTCGTGGTGGGCTCCTGGACCAGCGCCACGTACTGCGTCGCGGAGAACCCGTCGAAGGTGAACGTCAGCGTCTCGACGTTGGTGGTCGCGTCGGCGTTGGCCCACAGGGTGGGCTGTGGCGGCCCGGCCTTGACCAGCGGCCCCCAGTACGCGTAGTTGACCCCGGGGTCCGGCCCCGGCTCGACGTAGAACTGGTAGCCGACCTGCGCCGCGAGCGCCTTGACGTAGGCCAGGTCGGTGCCCTGCTGCGCGGGGATCGACTCCATCGGGTTCGGGGTGATCAGTTTCACGCTCGGCACGATCCGCGGGACGAGCCCGTACATCGGGTATTTGGCGCAGATCACGGCAACCCGCACCTCCGGCGGAAGACCTATGTACGGCACGCCAGTGAAGTCGACGACGTCCATCATCCGGGAGACGTCCTCGCCGGTGAGCGTGAGCCGCGCCTGGCCGGGCTCGGCGGACGGGGTCACCTCGTGCCGGGTGACGACGCCGTCCATCAGCACGGTGGCCTGGCCTCTGATCGTCACGACGATCTGCGCCCTGGCCGGCGGGTCGAGCGCCCCCGAGGGCAGCAGCTCGCGGAACAGCAGCGACCGCTTGCCCATGCCGAACGACAGCCGGAACCCGCCCGGCTGGCCCACGCCCTCGCTCACCTGCACCGACAGCAGCGCGTCCACGACCTCGCGCGGCACCCGCTCGGCCCGCACCGCGCCGAGCCTGAGCGACAGCAGCAGCTCAGAAGCCATGCGGGCTCCCGATGGTCGCGGTGGGCAGGGCGACGTCGAGCCGCCGTCCCGGGCGGGCGGTGAGGTCGGCGGGGTCGAGCACCGGGTTGGCGTCCGCGATCTGCCAGAAGCGCTCGGGATCGTCGAGGTGCAGCGCGGCGATCCGGTCCAGGCGGTCCCCGTCGCGTACCACGTGCACGGCGATCACGGTGAGCGTGCGCCGGTCCGGTAGGAACCTGCGGCGCACGTACGGGATCGGCTCGCCGCCCTCCGGCCGGTGGGTGGCGATCTCGATCCCCTGGTAGCGGCTGGTCGCGGTGAACATCAGGTGCCTCCTGGCGGGCCGTCGAGGCCGAGAGTGCGCAGCTGGTCGGACGGGTGCAGCGCGGCGAGCTGCTCGCGGCGCCGCTGGTGGCCGATGAACAGGCCGCTCCCCCGGTGGGTGAACCCCAGGTCGTCGACGGTGAGGATGCGCATCGACAGCGACACCTTGGCCCTGATCGGGTTGAGGTTGGAGTCGAACGCCTCCTCCGTGACGGTGAACTCGGTGAGCCGGACCGGCACCACGCGCTCGCGGCTCCACACGAAGACCGTCAGCGGCGACTCGACGGGGACGATCTCGAAGGCGCCCTTGCGGGCCGCCTCGTCCTGCGCGATCAGGGCGCCGGCCGTCGGGTTCACCAGCAGGTCCAGCGTGGCCAGGACGGGCAGCAGGCCGTACGCGGCGACGGCGTCGTTGCCCGGCGCGAAGGGGTCTTCGAGCTGCGTCGTCGCGTCGAGCTCCGCCTCGAGCTTGATGGTCTCGTGCGCGGGCCCGCGCAGCCGCAGCGCCTCGCTGCGGTCGCCGGGTTCGGCGCCCACGCCCTGGGGCTGGAGCGTGCGGGTGATGGTGTCCGGGTTGTACTGCAGGGTGATGACCCTGAGCACCGCGCCGTCGGCGGGGTCGAGCAGGACGAGCCCGCCCCTCGGCACCACGGGCGTCCCCGGTGCGAACTGCGCGCTCACCGCTGCCCGCCTCCCGCCAGTCCGTGGATCCCGCCGACGACGGCCTGTGCCAGCCCCGGCGCGGAGCCGTCGGCGGCGTCCACGCTCAACCGCCGCCGGGCGGCCTGTTGCGTGGGCCCGCCCGCCAGATCCCGCCGTACGGCCTCGGTCAGAGCGTCGATGAGCTCCTGCCGGGAGAGGCCCGCCGAGTCCAGCACGACCCTGTCGATGTGCAGCACGATGCGCGTCACCGGCCCACCCGCTCGGGGTGCGGGACCGTCAGCGGCAGGCCCAGTTTCCGGAACTCCGCCCGCGCCGCCGTGAGCACCGTCGCGGTGTCGACGGGCTCGCCGGCGTCCGCGGCGAGGAACGCGGCGCCCAGCGCGATCGCCTGTACGGCGGCGCCCGTGACCGGCAGGTCCACCAGCGCGTCGAGGTCGAGGCCGCCGAGCGGCACACCTGCGGGGAAGGCCGCCGACCACAGCCGTCTGCGCTCCTCCCGTCCCGGCATCGGGAAGTCGACGACGAACCGCAGCCGCCGCAGGAAGGCCGGGTCCAGCGCGGCACGCAGGTTGGTGGCCAGAACCGCCACCCCCTCGTAGGCCTCCATCCGCTGGAGCAGGTAGCTGACCTCGATGTTGGCGTAGCGATCGTGGCTGTCACGCACCTCGCTGCGGCGCCCGAACAGCGCGTCGGCCTCGTCGAACAGCAGCAGCGCGCCGCCGTCCTCCGCCGCGTCGAAGACCCTGCGCAGGTTCTTCTCGGTCTCGCCGATGTACTTGTTGACCACGGCCGACAGGTCGACGCGGTAGAGGTCCTGGCCGAGCTCGTGGGCGAGCACCTCGGCCGCGAACGTCTTGCCCGTCCCGCTGGGGCCGCTGAACAGCGCGGTGACCCCGTTGCCGCGTGCCCTGCGCTCCCCGTACCCCCAGGTGGACATGACCGTGGCGCGGTGCCGCACCTGCGCGACGAGCCCGCGCAGCAGGTCCGTCTGCTCGCCGGGCAGCACCAGGTCCTCCCACCTGGCCTGCGGCACCGTGCGCTGGGCCAGGGCCTCCAGCCTCGGCCTGGCCGAGCTGCGGCAGGCCGCCCACAGGCGCGCCCGCCCGTCGGGGGCGTCGAGCACGGGCCGCAGGGCGGTGGCGATGCGGTGGACGGCGGGCACGCTCAGCCGGAACTGGCCGGCCAGCGTGCGCGGCGCCCCCTCCAGGGGCAGCCCCGTCGCGGCCGCCCACAGCTCGGCCTGCTCGGCGAGCGTCGGCCGGCCGACGTCGATCACCGACGTGGCCCGGTCGGTGACCGGCCACACCTCGCGCGTGGCCAGCAGGACGAGCCCGCCCACCTGGGACAGGAAGCGCCGCAGCGCCGCGGCCGTGGCGGGGTCGGCCAGGTCGGCGTCCACGGCGTCGAGCAGCAGCGCCATCGGCAACAGCAGGCTTTCGCGCTGCCACAGCCTGGCCACCAGGTCCTGGTCCGCCCCCGCCGCCACGAGCGCGCCGACCGGCAGGTGGTACAGCTCGCGGTTGAGCAGCGCCATGGCCCGTACGGCGACCAGCTCGCAGCTCGGCTCGTCGCCGCCGAGCAGCTGGATCACCGGGAAGCGGCCGTCGGGCGTGTCGGTCAGCGCCGCGCCGACCAGGGCGTCCGCCGCGGCCTGCGACGAGCGGGGCAGCCCGAGGCCCGCCGCCGGGTCGGGGCGGTGCTCGACCAGCCCCGTCAGCCGCTCGTCGAGCCGGTTGAGCCCTCTGATCAGGTCCACGATCCGGTCGTCGGCCCGCAGCGGCACGACGGCCAGCGGCTGGGCTCCCGCGCCCACGGGCTCCACCAGCCGCCAGAACCGCAGGCCCCGCTCGGGCGAGAGCACGTCCCAGCGGGCGTCGTCGAACAGGCGCAGCGCCAGGGCGAAGGTGGGGGCGGGCTCCCCCTGGGCCGCGGCGATCAGCGCGGTGATGCCGGGCTCGATCGCGGGGGCGGCGCACAGCAGCAGCACGTCCCGTTCGAAGTCGCTCAGCCCCAGCCGCTCGGCGATCTGCACCAGGGCGGGGGCCCCGAGGCCCGCCGTCGCCCGAGCCGCGGCCTCCCGCGCGCCCGCCATCGCCTGCGCCGCACCCTGCCGTGGGGTCACTTGGCCGGCGGCCGGCGCGTCGGCGGGCACGGCGGGCACGGCGGTGCGGTCACGGGTTCTCCGCCAGCCCCTCCTCGTCTCCAGCGGCTCCGGCTCGGACCGCTGGGCGGGACTCGGGGGTTGTGGGGTGAGGCCGGCGAGCCGGACGGCCAGCCAGTCGAGGGACGCCTTCAGGTAGGCGCCGTTGGCCTGCTCCCAGGCGGGCGCGTCGGTCATGGGATCACCACCTCTGCCGTGGGGCCGGACTTGAAGGCGCCCGTGGCCCGGTCGACGATGTCGGTGTCGACGCCGTCCACGCGGACGCGGACCTTGTACGTGCCGGGCGGGATCGCGGCGACGACCGAGAGCGTGCCGGTGCCGGCGGTCAGCAGGGGCACCGGCAGGTGCAGACCGCCCACGAGGACGGCCGCCTGCTGGCCGACCAGCACCGGATCGGCGACGGTCGCGGTCACCGTGGTCCTGGCCGGGGTGCCGCCTGCCGGGGTGGCGGCGAGGGCGATGATCTCGGGGGCGACGGCCAGGGGGACCTCGTTGGTGGGCACCCCGCCGGACGCGGGCGTCAGGGAGATCGCCCACGGTCCCGCGGGCAGCCCGGTGGCGGGCAGCGCGACGGCGACCTCGTCGGTTCCCGGAGACGGGAGGTGGACCTCGGCCGTGGCCGGCACCCGCAGATGGCGCAGGTGGGCCATGAGGGCGCCCGCGGGAAGGTTGCGGACGCTCAGCGTGACGGTCTCGCCGGGCAGCGCGACCGGGCTCCCCGGCACGCCGTACCGGATGCCGGTGACCGCCGGGAAAGGCGAGGCGGCGTCCGGGTGGGCGACCGGCGACCTGCCGTCGGGGCCACGCTTGAGCACGGGCAGCGGCGCGGCGCCGGGCGCGGGGTTGTCGATGAGCACCGCCGAGACCTGGTAGGACGCCGAGACCCGGTACGGCGTGGCGAACGCGGTCCACATCTTGGCGATGTCGTCCTGGCTCAGCGACTCGAAGCTGACCTTCACGTTCTCGAGCTGAAGGTGCAGGTCGCTCCCGGGCAGCGGGATCGCCGTGGCGGCCCGGATCTCCTCCCCCGGCAGGATCGGGGTGTCGTGCAGGGCCAGCATCGCGGCGCCGAGCAGCTCGTGGGCGGTGCCCTCGTCGGTGCTGTAGGCGGCCAGCAGGTAGTGCAGGACCAGCGGGAGCAGCGGCCTGGGCGACTCCCCGGGCGGCGCGCCCGGCGGGTCGGCGTTGCGGAAGGAGGGGTGCATGTCGGTGCGGTACAGGAACAGGTTCACGTGGTCGCCGTTGACCTCGTCGGGCGCGCGGTCCGGCGGCACGATGGTCACCTGCGGGCCGCCGAGCCGGTTGAAGATCCTTGCGCGCAGCGCGGCGGTCACGGCGGCGATGGCGAGGGAGTTGCTCATGCCAGCTCCCCCTTGCTCCGGCCGCGCAGGTACGCCTGGAGCACCGAGGCGTGGTCCTTGCGCGGCGGCTTGGCCTGCGGGGCGGCCTGGGCCTGCGGGGCGCGTACCTCGAGCCGCCCGATCGAGATCTCGACCACCGACGGCGCGGGGGCGTCCTGTGCCGCCTGGCCGGGCGAGGGCCGCGTCGGCGCGGCGAGCACGGGGCCCGCGGCGACCCGCAGCAGCGGGGCGCCCGCCGCGCGCCTGGCCTCGGCGATGTCGGGGAGCGGCGAGTCCGGCTGATGAGCGGGGGCGTGCGGCCGCGGCGGAGTGGCGGGGGTGCGGCGCCTGGCGCGCGGCGCCTGGGCCGCGGCGATCGGGTCCACCACATCGGGCCTGGTCACGGACGGCACCGGCGGGGTCCGCTCGCGGCCAGGTTCCTCGGGGGCGCGCGGGGACCGTCCCACGTCGATCTCGTGCTCCTCGTACGCCTCCGTCTCCTCCGCCGCGGGCCGTCGGAGCCTCGTCGCGGGGACGGCGGGCGGCCGGGCGGCAGGAGCGGCAGGGGCGGGGTCCGGCACGTCGGAGAAGGCGGGCGGTTCGGCCTGGGCGCGGCTCATCGGCGGCTGGTCCTCGTACAGCGAGGCCGGGCGGGGGCGGATGCCGGTCACCGGTTCGCGGCTGCGCGCGATCAGCCGCTGGACCAGGCCGCTCACGATCTCACCAGCCCCAGGTAGCACTGCCGCCGCCAGGCGCTCAGCGCGAGGACCTGCGGCTCGGTCCAGCCGTAGGCGGCGGCCAGGTCGTGCACCTCCAGCAGGGTCCTGCGGCACCAGCCGTCCAGCTCCGACCACAGGTAGCTGACGATGTCGAAGGACTCGGCCCACTCCAGCCCGCAGTCGGGGCACGCCAGGCACAGCTCCACGTCCACCAACGGGTCGGTGACCACTCCGGCCAGCTCGTGCCCGGGCGATGGCGCCGACCTGCCCGCGTTCGTGGCCGAGCTGGAGCGCCGGGCCTCCGAGCAGCACGCCCCGCCCGTGGAGGGCGTC
>NZ_JBSGFQ010000195.1:0-16468 GCF_053603495.1 Nonomuraea sp. NPDC004186
GCTCCGCGAGTACTGGACTGCAGGTCGGAAGGACGTCGCGCGGTGACTGGCCGAGTGGTCCAGGCAAGACGTCGACGACGGCGGGCCGGTCGTCGCGGGGTCGAAAAGGTCGGGATTGAAGGTTTCCCGGATGAAGAGCGCCGGCTGAGCGCTGTCGGGGTCGATGATGAGGTACCACCTGGAGACGGCGGCGCGTCCGGGGCCCCACGAGTCCAGTCCGAGTCCCAGCGGATGGCGCTCATGCGGCTCGGGCAGATGCCGTCCCAGCGGAACGGCGCACGAGCGCAGCAGGTGCTCGGCCCAGGGCAGCCGGCCGAGCGGGGCCAGGACGAGGTTGCGGGAGACCTGGTGGCGCGCGACGGCGAGCGTGGTGCGGCGGACCAGGACGGGAGCCGCGGCGGGCAGGCCGAGCGGCGCGGCGGCCTCGGGGCAGGTCCGGTCCACGGCCGCGCGGGACACCTCCACGGTGTGGACGTCCACGCGCTCGTCCAGGAGGCGTTCGAGCTGGCAGGTGGTGCTGCCGGTGTGGGAGAGGAGGGCCTGGGTCCGGGGGTCGGTGAAGATCTCGACGCTGACGGACTGCGGCGTGATCGTTCGGGGCATCATGGGGAACCTCGCAGGGACGAACGTTCAGTAGAGGCTGCCGGGGATCCCGGCGTCGCGCGGTCCGAAAGGTTTGCTGTCGAGCCAGGTCCCGGCGCGGGGCAGCACCCGGGCGGCGAGGGCGGCGGCCCGCTGCGCGGCCTGGCGGTGCGGGCCGGCGGCGGTCAGGTGGGCCAGCGCCTTGCCCGCGGCCGCGCGGTTGCGCTGGGCGGCGGCCCGCCTCACCCGGTCGTACTCGGCGAGTGCGCCGAGGGCGGCCTCAGGACCGATGCCGGCTTCGACGATCGCGTCGACGGCGGCGGCCGCGTCGGCGATGCCGGAGTTGAGCCCGCGCGCGCCGAAGGGCGCGTAAAGGTGCGCGGCCTCCCCGGCCAGCAGGACCCGGCCCTTGGTGAAGGTCTCCGCGACCGCCTGGCGGAACAGGTAGTGGGAGGACCAGGTGACCTCGCAGGCGTGGCCGGACGGCAGCAGGGGCCGGAGCCAGGCGCAGGGGTCGGCGGCGAGCGCCGCGGGATCGTCACGGGCGCGGCACTGCAGGTCCACGCGGTGGCCGCCGGTGAAGGGGATGATGAGCACGTTGCGGCCCGCGGCCCGCGGATGGCGGTAGTGGAAGATCCGCTCGCCGGGCAGCGGCCGGTCGGGATCGTCGGCGATGTCCGCGACGACGAACGCGTTGCCGCCGGCGTCGCCGTCCATCAGGATGCCCAGCCGGCGCCGCACGATCGATCCGGCCCCGTCCGCCGCGACGACGAACGCGGAGTGCCACTGCCTGCCGTCGGCCGCGCGGATCAGGACGGAGGTGTCCAGGAGGGTCACGTCGTCGGCCGGCGCGCCCCAGGAGAAGCTGACGCCGGCCCGCACGGCCGCCTCGCGGAGCAGCTCTTCCACTCTGGGCTGCGGGAGGCTGACGAACGGCGCGAGCCTGGGATGCACCGGTTCGTAGCGGCGATGATGGACCCTTCGCCCGGCCCAGTACGTCCGGCGTCCCGGCCACACCAGGCCCTCCCTCACCAAGTGGTCGGCGAGGACGGGCGAGGCCGTCGCGAGGGTCTGGATCGTCTGCCGGTGCAGGAAGATCGCCCGGCTGCCGGGCTTGGGCGCGGTTTCGGGCAGCCGTTCCAGCACGTGGGCGGGCAGTCCCCGGGCGCGCGCCAGCAGGGCGGCCGACAGCCCCACCGGGCCCGCGCCCACGATGAGCGGTCCGTCGATCACGATTTGGCCCCCTCGGGCGGACGTACCCTGCTCAGCGCGGCCCGCGCGCGTGCGGGCATGGCCACCGCGAAGCCTCCGTCGACGGGTATGTCGGCCCCGGTGACGAAGGAGGCCGCCGGCGAGGCCAGCCACGTCACCACGGTCGCGACCTCGTCCGGGCTCGCCCAGCGGCCCAGCGGCACCAGGTCCAGGGCCGACTCCGACAGCGCGGGGTCGGCGACGTAGGCGCGGTTGACCGCGGTGTCGATCCACGCCGGGCTGACCGCGTTCACCCGCACCCCCTGGGGCCCGAGCTCGCCCGCGAGGGCCTGGGTGAGGTGCCGCAGGCCGGCCTTGGCCGCTCCGTAGGCGGCGATCTCGGGCCAGGGCCGGGCCACCGCGATCGACCCGATGTTGACGATGACCCCCTGGCCCCGTTCGGCCATCGCCGGCGCCAGCCGCCGGACGAAACGGAAGGCGCTGGTGAGATTGAGGTTGTGCACCCGCTCCCAGCCGTCGTCGCGGACGTCCAGCACCGACGCCTGGAAGACGGGCCCGCCCGCGTTGTTCACCAGGATGTCCACCGTGCCGAGCCGTTCCTCGACGGCGGCGCACGAGGTCTCGATCTGGGCCGCGTCGGTGACGTCGCACTCGGCCACCACGGCCCGGCGGCCGTGTGACCGTACGGTCGCGGCGACCTCGTCAAGGTCCTGGCGAGAACGCCCCAGCACGGCCACGTCCGCGCCCGCGGCGGCGAACATCCGGGCGACGGCCGCGCCGATGCCCCGCGAGGCCCCGGTGACGAGCGCGGCACGGCCGTGCAGCCGGAGCCGGTCATTCAGCGACATGCGGATGTCCTCCGGAGGTCGTCAAGGTCAGGGCACGCTTGTCGACCTTGCCGTTAGCGGTGAGCGGCAGGCCGGGGACGAGGACCACCCGGCGCGGCAGCTTGTGGGCGGCCAGCAGTGCCCGGCAGTGCCGGATGATCTCTTCGGAGGCGGGGGCGGCCCCGTGCTCCGCCACCACCCACGCGCACGGGATCTCGCCCAGGACCGGATCGGGCACCCCGGCGACCGCGACGTCACGAACCGCCGGATGCCCGCGGATGGCACGTTCCAGCTCGGCGGGGAACACCGAGTAGCCGCCGCACAGGACGACGTCCTTGATCCGGTCGACGATCCGGACGCGCCCGTCGGCGGCGATGACGCCGACGTCGCCGGTCCGCAGCCACCCGTCCACGCCGATCGCCGCGGCGGTCTGCCGGGGCGCATTCCAGTAGCCGGGGGTGACGATCGGGCCGTGCACCTGGAGTTCGCCCTGCACGCCGGGCGGCGCCACGTGCCCGCCCGCCTCCACCCGCAGCCGGACGCCGGGCAGCGCCGTTCCGGCCGTGCCGTGGCGGCCGGCCAGCTCCGGCGCGGCCAGCGTGGCCATGCCACCCAGCTCCGTCATCCCCCATCCCTCCACGTACGGGGCGCCGGTGCGGTCCTCCCAGGCCATGGCCAGCTCCTCCCCCGCGCACTGGCCGGCCGAAAGGCCGCACCGCAGCGAGCGGGGCATCCGTCCCGCCGGCTCGGACAGCAGCCGCCGGTACATCGTCGGCACGCCCGCCACCACCGTCGCCGCGTGCCGGGCCGACCGCTCCAGCATCGTCTCCACGTCGAAGCGCTCCAGCAGGATCAGGCCCGCGCCGCTGCCCAGCGCCGCGTTCATGACGTTCGTCCCATAGGTGTGCGCCAGCGGCAGCGCCGTCACCACCCGATCCCGCGGCCCGAGGCGCAGGCGTGCCGCCAGGTTGTCGCCACCCGCGCGAACCGCCCGCCGCGTCTGGATCACCCCCTTGGGCGACCCCGTCGTCCCCGAGGTGTAGGCCAGGCATGCGGCACCGGCCGGCGCCGCATGCCTGGGCCCGCGCTCCGGTGCCATCCAGTCCCGGGGGATCGCGCCGTCCGGGCAGAGCAGCACCTGGTCCGCGTACGTATCCGCCAGCGCCTCGGCCCGGTCGGCGGACACGAACAGCGCGCGCATCCCGCAGTCGCGGACCACATGGGTGATCTCCGCGACGGCCGACGCCGCGTTGAGCGGCACGCAGCACGCCTGGAGCCGGGCCAGCGCCAGGTACGTCACCACCCACTCGCAGCCGTTGGGCAGGCACAGCCCGACGAGATCGCCTCGTCCGATCCCGCAGGCCGCGAGCCTGGCCGCCCGTCCGTCCGCCAGCGCGGTCAACTCGGCACGGCTCACCGTACGATCGCTGCACACCAGCATGAGAGCGCGGTCCTGTCTCTACCGGGATCAGCTCGTCAGATCAGGTCGTCGGCGCTGGTGTAGAACTTCCGCAGGAACTCGGCGAAACTGCCCGTACTCACCTGGCCGGTCCCGCCGCCGTCCAGGTCGTCGAAGAGCTTCGTCGAGTACGTCAGCGGGAATCCGCCGGCGCTGTGGAGGCCGAGGAAGTGGTCGCGCTCGATGAGGCCGTCGTCGTCCAGGTCGCAGACGGTGGACACCGCCGCCGCGTACGCCTCGCCGTGCTCGTCGAACCAGGAGTCGGCGTGGGAGAATGCGCGATATTCCTCGAAGGTCACCTGCCCGTCCTGGTTGCGGTCGGCGGCTTCGGCCAGCCCTTCCCAGAAGAGCCGGCACCCTTCGGAAAGCGACTCGGCCTTGGGGGAGCCGGCGGGCACGCCCAGCACGCGGCAGACGCGCGAGGCGAAGAGCTCGAAGTCGGCGGACGTCAGCGTGGCGCTGCCGTTGACGTCGAGGAGGTCGAAGCGCATCCGCAGGCGGTCCGTGGCGGAAAGGGACATGGGGGTTCTCCCTTCGGTTCGTGATCCCGGTGATCACGTGATCGACTGGTCTGCCGGTCTGCCCCGACGTGGCGCCGCGACAGGTGAGGGATGGGGACCGTCGACTGGGGGTCGACAACCCTGCAACTACCCTAAGCCACGATCAGACAACCCTGTGTAGCGGATCGAGGTTGGCGGCGAAGTTGACGACGGCGGCGATGAGTAAGGTGAGGACTCATGTCGAGGTATGCGCTTGTCGCCGCGGTCGTGGCCGCGGACACGGCGCTGTTGTGGCTGGACGGGACGCAGGGGCTGCCGCTGGCCGCGTACGCCGCGGCGTACGTGCTCACCATGGCGGCGGCGGACCGCCTGCCGTTCGCGTCCTTCCTCGCGGCGCTGGCGCTGGCGGTGCTCACGGGCGCGTCGCTGGCCCTGCTCGCCTGCACCGGTTTCCAGGCCGGGCAGCGCATCTCCACCCGCCGGGACGTCGTCGTGACGGCCGGCGCCTTCACCGCGTACGTGTGCGTGCTCCTGTTGGTCGAGGAGCGCTCCCCCGGCGACCAGGATCCGTGGATCACCCTGGCCCGCGTCGCCCTGCTGACCGCGCTGCCGCTGCTGGCCGGCCGGTACATGGCCCAGGAGCGCGAGCACCTGCGCCGGGAGAAGGCCCTCGTCGCCGAGCAGGAACGGCTCCGCGAACGGCTGCGCATCGCCCACGACATGCACGACTCGCTCGGTCACCTGCTCAGCCTGGTCTCCGTGCAGGCCGCCGCGCTGGAGGTGGGCCAGTTGCCCACGGAGCAGCGGCGGGCGGTGCGCGGCCTGGCCGACACCGCACGCGCCGCCGCGGCCGAGCTGCACGAGGTGGTCAACGCGCTGCGCGGCCATGACGTCCTCGGCCTGGAGGAGATCGAGGGCCTCGTCGCACGGTCCCGGGCGGCGGGCACGTCGGTGGCGTTCGAGACGTCCGGCGAGGCCGTCCCGCTCATCGACCCGAGGGCCGCCCACGCCGCCTACCGGGTCGTCCAGGAAGGGCTGACCAACGCGGTCAAGCACGCGTCCGGCATGCCGATCACCGTGTCGCTCGACTGGCAGCCCGACGCCCTCCTGATCTCGGTGGCGAACCCGGTGCCCCATCGTCGGCCCGCTGACGGCGGCGGCGGGAGCGGCCTGCGCGGGCTGACCGAACGCGTCACCGCGGCCGGGGGCCTGCTGCGCGTCCACGCGGAGCCGCGCGAGTTCCGGCTCGTGGCGATGCTCCCGCTGGTGCCGGCCCTCGCGGGGGCCGCCGCGTGATCAGGACGCTGATCGCCGACGACGAGCCCCTCATCACCGCCGGGATCCGTACCGTCCTGGAATCGGCCGGGGACATCGAGGTGGTAGCCGTCGCGGGAGACGGACGCGAGGCGGTGCGGGCCGCCCACCGGCACCGCGTCGACGTCGCGCTCCTGGACATCGCGATGCCGGTGCTGGACGGCCTGGCCGCGGCGGCCGAGCTGACGGGGCCGCGCGTGGTGCTCCTCACCGCCTTCGGCGACGAGGCCAACGTACGGCGGGCGGTACGGCAGGGCGTGGCCGGCTTCGTCCTGAAGACGTGCACCCCGGACGAGCTGATCCGGGCGGTCCGCGCCGCTCATGCCGGGCATGCGTACCTGTCGCCGGCCGTGGCGCGCCAGGTGCTCGACATGGCGGCGCCGGGCCCCGGCCAGCGCGAACGCGACGCCGCCGGCCGGCTGGCCGCGCTCACGGCGCGCGAGGCCGACGTCCTCGCCCTGGTGGCGCAGGGCCTGTCCAACGCCGAGGTCGCCCGGCACGTCCACATGACCGAGGCCAGCGTGAAGACCTACGTCAGCCGCATCCTCGCCAAACTGAACTGCGCCAACCGGGTGCAGGCGGCCCTGCTGCTACGCGATGCGCAGCTCCCTGGCTGAGGCTCGGGGCTCAGCGTAGGTTGGCGTCGAAGTTCGCCAGGTAGGCGTTGATGAAGTGGTCGCGGACGCCGTCGCCGCCGGGCGCCAGCAGGTCGGCGGTGCGGCCCTTCAGCCGGTCGGCCAGGCCCGCCGCCAGGGGCGTCTTCTCCCGCAGCTTGCCCTTGGCGTCGAAGTAGCGTTCCTCGGCCACGTGCTGGAACAGCGGCGGGGGCGGGAGCTGGGCGACGACGTCGTTGTTGTTGACGAAGCGGAACATCCGGCCCCGGAACGCCTTGTCATAGGCGGCGGCCAGCAGCGGGCAGCAGGTGCGGGGCTGGCCGAAGGTGTAGACGCCGTCGGCGAGCAGGCTCGGGTCCTCGAAGTAGGTGCGCGCCGCCGCCAGCATGGCCAGGGCGCCGCCCAGGCTGTGCCCGGTGAACCAGAGCGACTGCCCGTCGGCGCGCCAGTTCTCCAGGGTGTCCAACATCGCCGGATGCACGACGTCCAGGGCCCGGTAGAAGCCGGAGTGGATCATGCCGGTCCCGGCGGCGTACGGCGTCAGCAGCGTGCCGGCGTCCGACAGCCAGTCACGCAGCTCCTCGGGCTGGGTGCCGCGGAACGCCACGACCATCATGCGGCCGTTGGCCGCGATGTAGGCCTGCGTGTCCACCAGCGGGAACGGCGGGGTGTGCGGCACGCGGAAAGAGGTCACCCGGTCGAAACCCCAGTCGTTCGCCGTGGCCCTGACCCGCTCCTCGTCCTTGTAGGCCAGCTCGGCGGCGTAGGCCAGGCAGCGCGCCTGCGTCAGGCTGTAGCCGGTGGCCCTGTGATCGAAGCTGATCATGGTCATGTGTCCCCCTCGCCGCTGGTGGGGGGAGTGGTGTCAGCTCACATCTACCACGCGGTGTCGGACGGGTTTGCGGTGCCACGCCCGATCCGGCGCACCCGTCCTGTCCCCGGCCGGAACGGCATGGAACGCCTCAGTCAGCACAGGCGAGACGCCGCACGGACGCGGCGCCTCGAAACACGGGGGCGGAGGAAACAAGCCCATGGAAAATCTCTTCCGATTGATGCTCACCCGGCCGGCCGTGGCCCAGGACCCGGAGACTCCCAGCATCCCGCTGGGCCAGGACACGCCGTTCCAGGAGGCGCTGCGCGAGGCCGTCGGGGCGGCCCAGCGGCGTACCGCCGTCGAAGCGGCCGCCACCGCGTACGTGGCGGGGCCGGAGTTCATCGGCGGCCCGGCGGACACCCCGCTGGGCGCCGAGCTCGACCAGCTCGCCGGACGCCTCGACGAGATGGAGGACGTCGACGTGTCCGCCTCACCGGAGATGGTGCGGCAGGCCATCGACGACGTGTTCGGGATGAGCCCGAACCAGGTGACCGGCCTGGAGGACTTCCGGAACGCCGTCAGGAGGCTCAAGGACAGCCTCGTGGCGATCAAGGTGCTGCAGGAGGAGCACGCGCGGCCCATCGAGCAGCTCGCCCGCCAGCTTCGTACGGCCGAGGTCATCGTGCGCCACGCCGACGACGACAAGTTCCCCAAGGACCTGCAGGAGCTGCGCCGCTGGCGGCGGCGCTCGCTCCGCCTGCCGTTCGACCTCGGCCTGACCTCCAGGCTGTCGACCCGCGAGGCCGAGGAGGCGGTACGGGGCCGGCGAGAGGAGGCGGTGGCCGCGCGCCGCCAGGAGGTCGACGATCTGCTGGCCCGGCACGCGGACCTGCGGACGGCGCTGGGCGAGCTGGCCCAGCTGAACGCCGAGCACTTCCACGTCACGTCCCAGACGACCAGCGCCCTCGTGCAGCCGCCGGACCAGGTACGGCTGACGAACGTGGCCACCGCGCTGAGCGCCTTCCACGGCAACCTGCGCGAGCGGGTGGCCCCGACCCCGATCATCGGCGAGGCGGAGACGGGCACGGACACGCCGGAGACCTCCGACGTGGTCAGCGCGCCGGTGGCGCAGTCCCTGCTGCAGACGCCCGCTCCCGTGCTGCGCGGCCGCACGGAGTTCCGGCCGACCCCGACGCCCGAGGTCGGGTTCGTGCTCCTGCCGACGGCCGGCGGGCAGCTGTCCGAGGCCACCCGTACGGTGCTCACCGAACGCGGCCTCGACCTGACCGCGGTGCCGCTCGACCGGCTCAGCAACCGCCTCGAAGCCGACCTGGCGGCGACGGTCAACCAGCTGGAGGCGGTCGCCGGACATCCGGTGCGGCAGTCGTTCCTGCGCGTCGGCGAGGCGCTCGTCACCGTGCAGACCCCCGTCACGACCGGCTGGGGAACGCTCGGGACCGGCGGCACCGTCCCGCTGCCGCCGATCCCGCTGGACGGCCGCGTCCCGCACACCAAGGGCGAGGTCGCCCCGGCCGGCATCGCCGACCTGCTCGTGATCAAGCAGCAGCTGACGGGCTACGAGTCGGCCGACGTCGCGCACATCGAGAACGTGCTGCGCGGCGAGCACAAGGTGCGCGACCACAGCCGCCGCGACACCACCGAGCTGATCACGATCAACGAGCAGGAGACCAACACCAGCGAGGACCGGGACCTGCAGACCACCGACCGCTTCGAGATGACCAGGGAGACCGAGCAGACGGTCAAGGAGGACGTCGCGCTCAAGGCCGGGCTGAACATCTCCGGCAGGTACGGCCCGGTCGTGGAGTTCTCCGCCAGCGCCGAGGGCTCCATCGCGCGCAGCAAGCAGGAGGCCACCCGGTCGGCCGCCACGTTCTCGCAGGACGTCACCGAACGGACCTCGCGCAAGATCGCCGAAAGGGTGCTGACCCGTACCCAGCTGACCACCACGACCGAGACCATCGAGAAGAACACCCACGAACTGGACAACACCCGCAGTTCCCAGAACGTCTCGGGCGTCTACCAGTGGGTCAACAAGGTCTACCAGGCCCAGATGTTCAACTACGGGCTGCGGGCGATGTTCGACTTCATGGTGCCCGAGCCCGCCGCCTTCCTCATCGCGGCCATGCAGCAGACCAACGCCGCCGCCCGCAACCTGATCAAGCCGCCGGACTTCCCGCTCAACCCCGGCCAGATCACCGAGAGCAACTACCAGTACTGGGTCAAGCAGACCGGCGCGACCGACGTCGCGCCGCCGCCCGAGCTGTTCAAGACCAAGTCGCTGGACTTCAAGGCCGGCGGCGGCGACAGCGACACCAACTACAACCACTCGGGCCAGATCAGCATCGACGAGGGCTACCGGGCCGTGTACGCCAGCGTGGGCGTCGTGCGCAACATCTGGGAGAGCGACAACTCCGTGGACGTCGTGGTCGGGCGGCGTACGCACCGGATGCCCGACGGCAACTGGCTGTGGACCACCGCGCTGGACGACGAACGCGACTCGGTCGCCGTGGGCATCGACACCTTCCACCTCTCGCAGGTCGCGGTGGCCGTCGAGGTCAAGTGCCAGCGCACCGACCGGGCCATGGACAAGTGGCGGCTGGAGACCCACGCCAAGCTGGAGACGGCGCACAAGGCGGCCGTGGCCGACTACGAGGAGAAACTGGCGGCGCTGCAGCTGCGGGCAGGCGTGGACATCCAGGGCCGCAACCCGGCCGCCAACCTGGCCCTCATGCAGACGGAGCTGAAGAAGAACTGCGTCAGCATCCTGACCGACCAGCACTACGACCTGTTCGACTCCATCGAGATCTCCCCCGCCAACGGGCTCCCGGAGATCAACGTGTTCGAGGCCGCCGGTGAGGGCCCGTACGTGCGCTTCTTCGAGCAGGCCTTCGAGTGGGAGCACATGACGTTCGTGACCTACCCCTACTTCTGGGGACGCAAGGACCAGTGGGAGGAGCGGCTCGGGTTCGACGACCCGGATCCGGCGTTCGCCGACTTCCTCCGCGCCGGGTTCTGCCGGGTCTCGGTGCCGGCCCGACCGGGCTTCGAGGGCGCCATCGACCACTTCCTCACCTTCGGCGAGATCTGGAACGGCGGCCCGCTGCCGACCATCTCCAACCCCCTGTACCTGCCCATCGCCGACGAGATCGCCGAGCGTCTCGACCGGCCGGGCACCGAGGTCCCGCAGGGGGACCCGTGGCTGGTGCGGGTGCCGACCTCGCTGCTGAAGCTGCGCCAGGACGACCAGCTGCCCCGCTGGGAGCAGGACTCCGACGGGGAGTGGGTCGAGGTCTAGGACATGGCAGATCCCGTCGTGCCGGCCACCCTGGCCGGCCCCCTGCTCACCGGGTACGTCGAGCCGGGAAAGGGGCGCGGCGTCCTGACCTTCCACGCCGACATCGCCGACCCGGTCCGCGGCGCCACCTTGGAGATCACGCTCACCGCGCCGCCCTGGAACCAGACCGGCCACCAGCCCTTCACCTGGCGATACCTGCCGCCCGCCGGGGAACGGACCTTCCCCGTCATCTGGCTCGCGCTCGCCCGGCAGGTCACCGTGACCACCAGACGCATGGGCGGCACGGCCGCCGACCTCCTGGGGGTGCTCGGCCCGCGCTCTCCCCTGGTCGAGATCGTCCGCCCCCAGGACGACGACCTGATCCCCCAGCCCGACCAGTCCGTCATCGAACTGTGGCGGCTGCTCCCCCAGCCGTTCACGGTCGGCCCCTTCGCCGACGACGAGGCCGGCCGCCGGGGCGACTTCTTCGCCCAGGCGATCACGGTCAACGTGACGACGAAACCGCTCGGCGTGGTCATCAGGAACGTGCTCAACGGCTACGTGGTCACCATCGACATCGACAACCGGCAGGCCGATAGGCCGGCGGCCTTCGTCTACGACATCGTCGTCCATTCGCACGAGGACGAGGACAACCTCTTCGGCGACCGCGTCGTCGTACGCGTCGTGCACACGCACAACGTGATCGTGCACGCGGCGGCCTCGCCGGACATGGCCGGGTTCATCGATGTGCAGACCCTGCGGCTGGACGACTCGTTCATCCCGCGCTTCCCGCCGCAGGGAACCGTGCTCGACGACACCACCTTCCAGCCCAAGGAGGTCGAGGTCCACTTCGCCCCGGAACACCAGGGGCTCATCTTCCTCTTCGAGCTGGCCATCCAGTTCGTCCCGTACATCAACGTCCTGTACGACCTGTCGCAGATCGCCTTCCAGCTCGCGACCGGCAAGGACTTCTGGGGCAACGAGGTGACCGGCACGCAGATCCTCGCCTACGGCGTGCTGTCGGCGCTGCCCTTCGCCAAGGCGCTGCCCCGCGCGGTCCTGCAGTCCGTACGAACCGAGCTCAAAGCGACCAAGCTCGCCAAGGTGCTCGAAGAAGACGTGATCAGCGAAGTCGGGCGCGTCGCCGAACGCGAGTTCCTCGAGGCCGTCGGGAGCATCGACGTCAAAGGCGCGACCGACCTCGCCCGGACGCTCACCCGCTTCGCGGCGGGCAAGCTCTCCATGGATCAGGTGCTCAGGCGCTTCCACGACCTCGTCGGCAACGCCTACCTGCGAGAGCTGGACCGGCGCATCGTGGAACGGCTCCTGACCGGCAACTTCAAGACCTTCCGCAACCCCCGCCTGGCGGCCGGCTTCAACGCCTTCACCAACAGGAAACTGTCCCGGGGAATCGCGCAGAGCCTCGACCCGGTCTCATGGGCGCTCAGCCAGCGGGGCAAGTCCCGCTTCATCAAAGAACTGGAGAGCGAACTCGGCACCGACTGGGCCGAAACACTCAAACGAGCCAAGCAGACCGACAGCCGGCTGCGCCGGCTCAGCGCCGCCGACATCGCACACTACGACCGGCTCGCCGGACGCGTCGAGGACTACCGGACCCTGGCCAAGCTCAACCGCGGCCGGGGCGACCTGTACGAGGTGGACCACATCCTCGAACAGCGCTTCTGGCGCAACGACCCGCGCGTGCAGACCGCGTTCAACGAAAAGGGCGAGGGCATGGCCATGGTCATCCCCAAGAACCCGGCGATCGCCGCCAAGATGCCCGGCAACGCCATCGCCTACGTCCACTCCCTCAAGACCCGCCTGCTCACCGAGCTGATCCCGAACGGACGGGAGGCGGAGTTCACCGTCCAGCAGATCTTCGACGCCCACATGTGGGTGCTGGAGTCGTTGCGGGTCGACCGCTCCGTGACGGTGGGCGATCGCCTCCTCGGCGACTTCCGCCTCCTGGCCAGGTCCCGGGGAGAACGGCTCGAACTCCGCATGCCCACCGCCGCGACCTTCACCCGGCAGGGCGGATGGCCGGTGCTCGTAGGCGTTCAATAAGGGGATTGTTGAACAATGCTACGATCGACTCCACCTCGCCCCCGCGCCCCACCGGCGAAAGGACGCCCTTGACCAGCTCCACCGACAACGCGGTGCGCACCTGCGCGATCCGGGCCCGACAGAGCTCCCCGGCTCTCGAACGCGCGACGGACGCCGACATCGACACCGCGCTACGCGGCATGGCCGAGCGGCTGCGCACCGCACGAGGCACCCTCGTCTCCGCCAACGAGGAGGATCTCGCCGCAGCCGTCTCCGCCGGAATGTCACCCGCCCTCCAGGACCGCCTGCGCCTCACCGGCGCACGGCTGGACGGCATGGCGGCGGAACTCCGCACCCTGGCGGACGTGCCGCACGAGCCCCGCGACAAGGTCCTCGAGGAACGCCCGGACCACCTGACCCTGCTGGAACGCCGCCGGCCCGTCGGCGTGATCGGCGCGAACTTCGAAGCGCGTCCCAACGTCACCCTCGACATCGCCTCCCAGTTCCTCAAATCACGCAACGCGGGCGTCCTGCGCACCGGCTCGGCCGCGTTGCGCTCGTCCCGGGCCATCGTGGAGCACGTGATCGCGCCGGCCCTCGCCGACGCCGGCCTCGACCCGGACGCCGTCCAGCTGGTGCCGAGCGAGGACCGCTCGGCGGCGTACGCGCTGGTGTCGCTGCCCGAGCTCATCCCGCTGGTCATCCTGCGCGGCAGCGGCGACAGCACCCGCGACCTCGGCCGCGAGGCCGCCCGGCACGGCGTGCGCACCCTCGCGCACGCCGACGGCGGCGGCGTCCTCTACATCCACTCGGCCGCCGACGAGGACACCGTCCACCGGCTCATCGCCGGCAGCCTCGACCGGCTGGGCGTGTGCAACCGGCTCAACCTGCTGCTCATCGACCGGTCCTGCTACGACGAGCGGCTGCCCGGCGTCCTCGAGGCCCTGGACCGCCTGGGCATCGGCGCGTCCCTGCCCCCGCACGCCCACCCGCGCGGGTACGAGTGGTCGCTCGACCCGGAGCGCGCGGCCACCGTGACCGTCGACGCCGCCGACGGCCCGCTGCACGCGGCCCGGATCGCCAACGAGGAGACCTCCGGGCTGGCGGCCGCCGTCGCGACCGAGGATCCGGCCGCCGCCGCGGAGTTCATCGACGCCTACGCCGGCTCCGGGGTGTTCTGGAACTCCACCACCCGGCTCCTCGACGGCTTCAAGCTGCTGCGGCTGCCGGAGACCGGCATCAACATCGACCGGGTGCCCGGCCCGCGCGGCCCGGTGAGCTTCCGGGACCTGTACCTGCGGCAGTACGTGGTCGTGCCGAGCGGGCGGCTCACGTCCTGACTTCGGAGGTGTGCGCGAGGATGGCGGCCGCCAGCTCCTCGTGCACCTCCGGCGGCAGCGTGTGCCCCATACCCTCGACCATCATCAACCGCGCTCCCGGGATCCCCTCGGCGATGATCGCGCCATGGCCCGGCTTGGCCGGCTCGTGGGTGCCCTCGATCACCAACGTGGGCACCTTCACCTGATCCAGCACGCCCACCGGCTCGAAATCCGGCTGAGCCATCGCGGCCAGGCGATGATTCACCACCGCGTCCAGATCCCGGGCCCGGTCATAGATGCGCTCCTGCAGCCGGCGAGCGGCGTCCTCGTCGAACGGCAACCCCGTGCCATGCAGCACCCGCTGCTCAGCGATCATCGCCTCGATCCGCTCACGCCGATCAGCCGGCGGCGGACTCGCCATCAGCCCCTGGTAGTGCGCCACGAACTCCGGCGCCGGCTCCGGCAGACTCCCCTTCGGCTGCGGCTGCCCCATCAACGCGCGCATGATCACCATGCCCTCACCCCCGCCGAGCGGCGAGGAACCGATGACGGTGAGCGAACGCACCCGCTCCGGCCGCTCCACCGCGATCAACTGCCCCAGCAGGCCACCCGCCGAATGACACACCAGATGCGCGCTCTCCAGACCATGCGCGTCCATCACCCGCAGCACATCGTCCCTGATGTCGCCCCAGGTATACGGCTCCTTCTCGAAGTCCACGGTCGCCGACCTGCCGGTGTCGCGGTGGTCGTACCGGATCACCCGACGGCCTCCGGCGGTCAGCCGGCCAACGAACTCATCCGGCCACAGGATCCCCTGCGACATCGAACCCATGACCAGCAGAATCGGCTCGTCAGCAGCGGCGCCGAACTCTTCACTCCAGATGTCCACGTTTTGCATGACTCAGAGCATGCCGCCTCCGGCCACGGGCGCCATCTGTAGAACTACCAGCCGCGCCAGATCCGTACGGGTACCGATGCCCAGCTTCGGATAGATCTTGTACAGGTGGTACTCGACCGTGCGCGGGCTCAGGAACAGCTGCGCGGCGATCTCCTTGCTGGACAGGCCGTCGGCGACCAGGCCCGCGATGCGCAGCTCCTGCGGGGTCAGCACGTCCAGCGCCGGGCCGCGGGCGGGCTCGGCGCTCTCGCCCGCCGCCCGCAGCTCGCCGTGCGCGCGCCGCGCCCACGGCTCCGCGCCCGCCCGCCGGAACGTCTCCAGCGCCGCCCGCAGATGCGGCCGCGCCTCGCCGGGCCGGTGCGCGCGGCGCAGCCGCTCGCCCAGCAGCAGGGCGGTCCTGGCCGCCTCGTACGGGTTCGCGTGCAGCCGCAGCGCCTCCTCCAGCTCCTTTTCCGGCAACTCCTTTTCCGGCAACTCCTTCTCCGGGCCGGCGCCGACCAGGGCGCGGCACCGGGTCAGCAGGGCGCGCGACTCCGCGGTGGCCGCCTGTGCCGACCAGCGCTCGAACGCCTCCAGCGCCGCCCGCGCCGCCTCCAGGTCGCCCGCGCCCACGGCCGCCTCGATGCGATCCGGCGCCGAGCGCCACACCACCGTCGGATGCCCGGCCCCCGGACCCGCGGCCGTGATCGCGGTGAACCGGTCGTGCGCCGCGGCGAAACGGCCCGTCCCCAGGTCCAGCATGGCCAGCGCGTACGCGGCCACGCCCGCGCGCAGGCCCACCCGGTGCGGGATCGCGATGGCCAGCGCCTCCTGGGCGTGCCTACGGCACGTCTCCTCCTCGCCACGCAGCGCCGCCAGCACCGCGAGGTTGGCCAGGTGCGCGGCCACCGTGTTGGCGTACCCGGCCTCGCGGGCCAGCTCCAGCCCCTCCTCGGAGATGGCCTGGCTCTCCGCCAGCCGCCCGGCGATCCGCTCGCCGGTGGCCACGAACTCCAGCACCACCGGCAGCTGCCCCACCATCCCCGACACCCTGGCCACCCGGCCCGCCCGGACTGCCAGGTCGGCCGCCAGATCGGCCTCGCCCAGGTAACTGGCCGCCGCCGTCGCCCACAGGAACCCGGCCGCCTCCGTCAGCTCCCCGGTCCTGCCCAGCGCCCGCCTGAGCATCCCGTGCCCGGTGCCGTCGGAGAGCATCAGGCCGATGCCGGTCAGCACGTCGCGCAGGAACCCCTCGGGGAAGGCCGCGGCCCGCCGGCCGATCTCGGCGATGGCGGCGGTGTCGCCCACGTACGAGGCCGCCTCGGCGGCGTCGGCCAGCATGTCCAGGCTGTCGCCCGTGGCCAGGATCCGCACCGCCTCGGCGGCGCTTCCGGAGTTCAGCTCGAACCTGCCCCGCAGCTGGGCGATCTCCATCTCCAGCGCGCGGTCCCCGCCCGCGTGGTCGCGGGCCTCGGCCAGCAGGGACTCCGCCTGCCCCGGACGGCCACCGAGCCAGGCGGCCATGGCGGCGTCCTTGAGCCTGACCGCCCGGGTGTGCGGCGCCGGGGTCAGCTCGGCGGCCCTGGCCAGGGCGGTGGCGGCGTCGCCGTAC
>NZ_JBSGFQ010000196.1:0-16108 GCF_053603495.1 Nonomuraea sp. NPDC004186
GTCTGGACGGTCGATCAGGCCTCCGCCACGCCCGACCTGCTCGCCTACCGGCTGCCCCGGGTGGGCGTTCGCGGGCTGCTGTCAGGCCGCGCGGGAGGACACCAGCTCGCACAGGGCCTCCAGGACCTGCTTGGCCGGGCAGTCACGGAGCCGCCCGGCGGCCGAGCGCGCCTCGGCCGCATACCTGGCCGCCTCCGACCCGGCGGCGGCCAGGCCCGCCGACGAGCGCAACAGCTCCAGCGCCTCGGCGTGCAGTTCGGCGTCCTGGAGCGGGCCGGCGGCCAGGAGCTCGCCGAGCCGTCCGCCCTCGCGCAGCGCCAGCAGGGCGGGCAGGGTCAGCACGCCGGCGCGCAGGTCGGTCCCCGCCGCCTTGCCCGCCCTGTCCGCGCCGGAGACGATGTCGATCAGGTCGTCGGACAGCTGGAAGGCCACGCCGAGCGCTTCGCCGTACTCCCCCAGCGCCGCGACCGTGCCGGCGTCGGCGCCCGCGCAGATGCCGCCCAGCCGTACGGACAGCGCAATGAGGGAGGCGGACTTGTCGCGTACCACCTCCAGGTGGTGCGCGACGGGATCCTGGCCGGGACGCGGGCCCGCCACCTCCCTGATCTGCCCCATCACCAGCCGCTCGAACGCCTCCGCCTGGGCGCGGCGCGCCTGCTCGTCCAGGCCCAGGCTGAGCGTGGCGGCGCGGGCGACCAGGTGGTCGCCGGCCAGAATCGCGATCTTGTTGTTCCAGCGGGTGTGCGCGCTGGGCACCCCGTGGCGCAGCGGCGCCTCGTCCATCACGTCGTCGTGGTACAGCGAGGCGGCATGGACGAGCTCGACGACCGCGGCCGCGTCCAGCACCGAGTCGCGCTCCGGGTCGCCGAACTGGGCGCCCAGCAGCACCAGGAGCGGGCGCCACCGCTTGCCGCCCGCGCCCAGGAGGTAGCCGGCGGTCTGGCTCACCAGGGGGTCGGGCGATTCCGCGGCTGCCACGTGCAACCTGGCCTCCACTTCGGCCATGCTCTTGCGCAGGTGTTCCGCCAGGTCAGGGTCGGTTAACTTCAGCTGCTCGATAGCCGACATATCCGCCTTCTCCGTGATATTTCATGATCCGGCAGACTCTAACCCTGAGATCCGCGTGTCACGAGGCCGCCCTGCGGTGACGGCTGCCCCGACGGCGATGCCGGCGGCAGGGAGGGCCACGGCCGCGATGACGCTGCCCATGATCAGCGCCGTGGTCATCCACTCCCGCGCGTAGACGCTCCACGCCAACAGCCCGTAACCGGTGAGGGCCGCCACGCACACGACGGAGAAGCCGACGGCGCCGGTCCGGCGGCCGCGCTGATCAAGGGGGGACGTCATAGCGCCGATGATCGCATGTCATCGCGCCCTTCACGGGATCATGGACAGCCTCGGGCGAGAAAATTAGGGTGGAGATCGCTGGCCGACACGTGGCTGACCCGGGGACCGGTGATATGGGGATTTTGCGGCAGATCTGGCCGGCCGTTCCCAGCCGTCACCCCCGCCCGGATACCGTACGCGCACTCGCCGCCCAGCTCGCGACCCGGGACGGCCATGGCCGCTGACCGGCTCATGGGCGGCAACGACCAGGCCGTGGTGCGGATCGGCGCCACGGTGCGGCGGCCGGTGCGCGCGTGGTCGGCGTCGGTTCACGAGCTCCTGCGGCACCTGGAGCGCAAGGGGTTCGGCGGCGCTCCCCGCGTCCTGGGCGTGGACGCGGAGGGCCGGGAGATCCTCACCTACCTGGTGGGCGAGATCGCCGGCGCGCCGCCGTGGCCCGCGTGGGCGTGGAGCGAGGACGCGCTGGTCCAGGTGGCCCGCTGGCTGCGCGACTACCACGAGGCCGTGGCCGACTACGTGCCCGCTCCCACGGCGCGCTGGCGGCTCGGCGGGTCCTGGACCCCGGGAACGATCATCGCGCACAACGACGCCGGGCCGTTCAACGCCGCGTGGCACGAGGGCAGGCTGACCGGCTTCTTCGACTGGGACTTCGCCGGGCCGGTCACACCGGACTCGGACGTGGCGTGGGTGGCCATCGCCTGGGTGCCGCTGTACGCCCGGCGCGCGGCGACGGCCGACGGATTCCGCGACGAGGCCGCCCAGCCGGAGCGGCTGCGCCTGTTCCTCGAGGAGTACGGCTGGCGCGGCGGCCCCGAGGAGATCGTCCGCGAGGCGCAGGCGCGCCTGCGCGTGCGGGCCCGCCAGATACGCAGATATGGCCGCGGCCCCGACGAGCTTTACGTCCAGCTGTACGAAGGCGGCGTCGCCGACGACCTCGACCAGGCGATTCAGGAGTTGTCCGAGTTTCCCTTGTAAAAAATTCTGTCCTGGAGAGAATGCAGTGAAGGAATCCGTCCGGACGTAAGGTGGGGCCATGCGAAGACGTCCTGTCATGGTGAAGCTCGAAGAGACGAGCATGCGCGTCGGCGCCGTCACCGCGTCGAATTCCGCCGGCAACTGACAGCGTGCGGGTGAGGTGTTTTCACCTCACCCGCACTCGGAGGAACACGTGACGGATTGGCGCCCCCGCCTGCGGGAAAGCGTGATCGTCCAGACCGAGGGCGACGAACTGCTCTTCCTCTGCACGGCGGACAGAACGGTGAAGAGATTCGCCGCCGACGCCTTTGTGAAACGGGTGATAACACTTCTGGACGGCACTCGTACATATGCCGAGATCGAGCGGTCCGTCGGTGACTCGCAGCCGCTCGGCGAGGTGCTGCAAATCCTCACGGAAGAGAGGCTGCTGAGCCGGGTCGGTCACCTCGAGGGGTCGTTCGCGCGGCTCGGCGACGATCGCGCCCAATTCTACGACCGCCAATTGCGGCTGCTCCAGGATTTCTGCGACCAGGGCCTCACCGACCTTTCCAGCGGCGTGCAGTTGCAGGAGCGCGTCGACCGCTCGACCGCGGTGGTGTGCGGGGTCGGCGGGCTCGGCGGCTGGGTCGCGCTCTCCCTGGCGAACGCGGGCGTCGGCACCATCCGCTTATGTGACTTCGACCGGGTCGAGCCGTCGAACCTGACCCGGCAGACCCTGTTCTGCGTCGCCGACGTGGGAGCGTCCAAGGTCGAGGCGGCCGCGGCCAGGCTGCGGGCCGCCAATCCCTTCGTCACGGTCGAGACGTTCGACCGGCGCGTCACCTCCGCCGCTGACCTCGCCGACCTGGTGGACGGCGCGGACATCGTGATCAACGCGATCGACCTGCCCACGCCCAACGACACGTCCACCTGGGTCAGCGAGGCCTGCTGGCCGGACGTGCCGCACATCCTGGGCACCGGGTACGCGTACCACATCGGGGTGCTCGGCACGACGGTCCTGCCCGGGGAGACCGCGTGCTGGACCTGCGTCCGCGCCGAGACCTTCGCCGACCACGGGCGCGGCCGGATGGAGTCGCTGGTCGGCAAGAGGCAGAAGGCGGGCGCCATCGGGGCGCTGTGCGGGCTGGTCGGCACGATTCTGGCCTGGGAGGCGATCCGGGTCCTGACGGGGCTGCCCCCGGCGCTGAGCGGGCGGTGGAGCGAGGTGGACTTCTGGCCGCTGGAGATCCGCTCGCGGCCCATCCCGAAGCGGCCCGACTGCCCGACCTGCGGAGAACGACTCTCTGACGAGAAACAGGAAACAACGCCGTGAATCCGGGTCGAGAAACCTCGCCGAATGCCACTCTTCATACCAGAATAGATTTCCATGGAGGTCGTCGGCGACGGAATGATTGCCCGGGCGTTCGCCAATTCACCGATGAAGATGGACGGCACGGTGGTGTTCGCCGCCGGGGTGTCGCGGTCGACCACCACCGAAGCAACGGAGTTTCACCGGGAAGCCGCTCTGCTCCATGAGGCGATGGGCGACGCCCGCCGGCTCCTCTATTTCTCCACGGCGTCGGCGCATCTCTACGGGAACGGCGACGGATCGCCGCGTTCGGAAGAGGACCCGGTCCATCCCACCACCGCGTACGGGCGCCACAAGGTGGAGATGGAGAAAGCGATACGGGCGTCCGGGGTGGACCATCTCATCCTCCGGGTGACGGAGGTCGTCGGGCCCCACCAACGGCGGCATCAGCTGCTGCCCGCACTGGTTTCCCAGGTCAACGAGGGTGTGGTGACCGTCTACCGGGGAGCGCGCCGCGATCTCATCGACGTCGCGGACCTCGTGACCATCGCCGCCGAACTCCTCTCCTGCGGCCTTCGTCACGCGACGGTCAATATCGCCTCGGGCCATCCGGTGACCGCCGAGGAAATCGTCTCCTATCTGCTGACATTGTCCGGCCGGGCCGTCACCAAGGTCTATGTCGACACCCCGGCCAACGACTACAACGTCTCGACGAAGAGAATGGCGCAGCACGCGCCGTCCACGGCCCGGATGGGTTTCTCGCCGACCTACTATCGAAGCGTCATCGACCGCTATTACCGTTTCTGAAGAAGCTCAGGCGTGCGCGGCGGCGTGAATACCGTAGAGGTCCGCGTACATGCCGTTCCGGGTGAGCAGTTCGTCATGCCTGCCGCACTCCACCAGCTTTCCCGCCGCCATCACCAGAATGAGGTCGGCGTCGGCCACGGTGGAGAAACGGTGGGAGACGATGACGCTGATCGCTCCGTTCAAGGCCGCGAGTTCGCGGGAACGCCGCGCGTAGCGGCCGAAGATGGCGTGCTCGCTCGGGGCGTCCAGGGAGGCGGTGGGCTCGTCCAGGACGAACAGCAGGGGCCGGGCCCGTGCGCCGGAGCGGGCGAGCGCCACCTTCTGCCACTGGCCCTCCGACAGCTCGATCCCGCCGAAGCGGCGGCCGAGCTCGGTGGCGGGGCCGTCTGGCAGGCGGGAGACCAGTTCTCCGGCGTCGGCGTCGCGCACCGTGGAGTTCAGATCGCCCCGGCCGCCCATCAGGACGGAGTCCTCGAAGGTGGTGCAGTAGCGGCCGAAGTCCTGGAAGGCGGCGCTCATCGAGGCCCGCCAGCCGGCGGTGTCCAGGGCCGACAGCTCCACGTCGTCGACAAGGATGCTGCCCGAGTCGGGGGCGTACATCTTCGCCAGGAGCTTGACCAGCGTGGTCTTGCCTGAACCGTACTCGCCGACCACCGCGACCACCGCTCCGGCGGGCAGGTGCACGGACAGGTCCTCGAGGACGGGCTCGGTGGTCCCGGGGTAGGTGAAGGACACGTTCCGCAGCTCGATCCCGCGCCGCAGCCGGACGGGCGGGGCCGCGTCGGCGGTGTCGCGGTGCGTCCGGGCGTACTCCATGAGCCACAGGTAGGGCCGCAGCAGCCGGCGGTACCCGCCGACCTGCATGGATCGGTGCAGCGCGTGCTCGACCACGTTGCGGAACTGGACGCCCATGGAGACGGCCAGGATGATGTCCCCCGGGTGGCCCGACGCGGTGACCAGGAAGATCGCCAGGGTGAAACCGGCGCCGAAGACCAGCCAGCCCGCCGACGACCAGCCGGCGGCGACCAGGGCGGCGCGGGCGCGTGAGCGCGTCACCCGGTCCCAGGCTTCGGCCTGCAGCTTGAGCGCCTCCGCCGCCGCGCCGTAGACGCGCAGTTCCTTCAGCGCGGCCGGGTTCACGCAGATGTCGTCGTACAGGTCCCGGTGGAGGCGCAGGTCCTCGGCCGACTCCAGGTCCTCTTCGGCGATCTTCTTGCGGCCGTGCCGTTCCATGGCCAGCTGTACGGCGGCGCACGGCAGCAGCGCGAGCAGCCAGGGGTTCACGCCACCCAGCACCGCGAGCGCCACCAGCAGTCCGATCGTGGCGGCGACGGCCTGAAGGACCGCCCACGCCCAGTCCACCACCGCGCCGGACTGGCCGCGCAACGTGGTGACCCGGTCCAGGAACTCGGGCTCCTCCAGATGTCCCACCTGCGGCAGTTCGGCGCAGGCGCGCAGGATCCGGGGCTCCACCTCGGTCAGGCTGATCCGCTCCACCAGGTGGATGGTCCGCAGGTAGGCGATGTGCTCGACGCCGAGGTTGAGGGTGAGCACCAGCGCGGCGCCCAGCGCCGCCACGCCTATCGCGGTGGCGGTGCCCGCCTGGGTGGCCTCCACCAGCGCGCGCAGCGTGAGCCCCACCGCCGCGAACATGACCGTCGAGGCCACGTGCCAGCCGATCAGGAAGGCCGTCGCCCCGGGATGGCGTTGCCGGCACAGCACGATCAGCTCACGCCACAGGCGCGCGTACTCCCTCACGCGAGATCTCCTTCGTCCAGCCGGTCGTCGTATCCCTGGCTGAAGCGCTGGGCTTGAAGCGCGTACATGGTGGCGTACTGCCCGCCCTCGGCCATGAGCTCCTCGTGCGTCCCGGACTCGGTGATCCGGCCGCCGTCGAGCAGCACGATCCGGTCCGCCTGCCGTACCGTCGAGAGGCGGTGCGAGATCAGCACCACGCTGATCCCCTCGGTGATGTCCGGCAGCCGCTGGAACAGGTCGTGCTCGGTGCGGACGTCCAGGTGGGCCGTGGGCTCGTCCAGCACCAGGATCCTGGCCCCCCGGCGGGTGGCGTAGAGCGCGCGGGCGAGCGCGACCTGCTGCCACTGGCCGCCCGACAGGTCCACCCCCGCGGTACGGCTGCGCGACAGCGGCGTGTCGTACCCGCCGGACAACCGGCTCACCACGGGGACCAGCCCGGCGTCCCGGACGACGCCGGAGAGCAGATCGGGGTCGGCGGCCCCGAGGGCGATGTTGTCGCGCAGGGAGAGGGGGTACTTCAGGAAGTCCTGGAACACCACGCTCAGCCGGGACTGCCAGTCGGGGATGTCCGCGATGTCCGTCCCGTCGGCGAGGATCCTGCCCGAGTCGGGCCGGTACAGCCCGGCCAGCAGCTTGGTCAGCGTCGACTTGCCCGCGCCGTTGAGCCCGACCAGCGCCAGCGACTCCCCCGGCCTGATCTCCAGGTCGACGCCGTTGAGCACCTGCCGGCCCGGGTAGCCGAAGCGTACGTTCTCGAAGCGCAGCTGCGGCGGCGGGCCCGCGGGGGTTTCGGCGTGCGCGCGCAGGGGGATCGGCGCGGGGTTGATCCGCTCCAGCTCACCGGCGGCCCGCCTGACCGGCCGGGCCCCTTCCAGGGAGATCACGTCGTCGGTCCTGATGGCCACGCTGAACACCGACCAGGCCGCGGTGACCACGGCCACCTCCAGCGCGATGGTGCCCTGGCCGGCGGCCGTGCCGAGGGCCACCCAGGTGAAGGCCACGGTGCATCCGGCCAGCGGGAGGAGCAGCGCCAGCCACAACTGGCGCAGCACCCGCCGATCGTCCTCCCACACGGGGTCCACGTGGGTGCGCATGTCACGCGTGTAGTGCCCGAGCAGCCATTCGCCCGCTCCGAAGACGCGCAGCTCCCGGCCCGCCGCCGGCGTGGTGGCGACCTCGCCCCAGTACTTCCACCGCCGGTGGTACAGGACGCCTTCCACCCAGATCCGGAAATGCCGGACCCACTGGCGGCCGTGCATCATGCGGAAGCACACCGCCGGGATGACCGTCGCCGGCACCAGCCACCACGACCACCAGGCCAGCACCACCGCGGACGACGCCATCCCGACGGCATGGCCCACCAGCTCCAGCTGGCTCACGGCGCCGTCGCCCGACGTCCTGTCGACCCAGTCCCGCGGCTCCGCCGTGGTCGTCTTCACCCGGTCCTGGACGTCCTGCCTCTCGGCCACGTCCACGGTCGGCACGCCCATCACCAGGGCGGCGATCCGCGTGCGGTGCGCGCCGTCGATGCGGTCGGCCGCCAGCCGTCCCACGGGGAGCCGGAACGCCAGCGCCAGCTGCCCGGCCAGGACCACGCCGCTCATGAGCAGCACCGGCGCGAGTGCGGATCGGCCGTCCGCCGCCACCAGTTCCTGGACGGCGATCGCGATGCCCGCGGGCACCACCGCATCGATGAGAACCATCACGGTCAACGCGATGGACACCGCCGGGCCCGCGTAGCGGAAGAGCCTCAGCAGGTCCAGCCTTTCTCGCATGGGCATCCCTCAGGCAAGGCCGACGAAAACTTTCCATTCCCTCGCGAAATCTTGCGCAGCGTATGTCCGATTCCGCGGGTCGGTCAATGGAGCTTTCCCGTGCGGCGGCACCCGCTCCATGTCCTTGACAAGGCTTCCGATGGCTCTTGACGATCAAAAAATGCTCACATACGCTCCGGCTAGCTTATCGGGGGCAGTCCGAAATTTTCGGCAGCTTGGGCTCTGCGATGGGCTGAATGCAGAGGAACAAGGTCCTTCGGTCCACGCGAAGCACGTGTCTGCGAGGGTGATCTGCGTCGATGCCGAATGTCTTCACCGCGCTCACTCACGAGCTCACGCTGACGGAGTGCGAACCGATCGCCGTCTCCTTCCAGGGCGATCGCGCCGGTGACGGGCCGCTGACCCTCGGCCAGCTGAACATCCTGCGCTGGCTGGACGGTTTTCCTGATTCGCACGGCTGGATGCGGTGGGCGCTGGAGCTGCCCGAGGGCACCGAGCTGGACGACGTCACCGAGACCTTCGCCGTTCTGCTGGCCCGTCATGAGGGGCTGCGCTCCACCTACGCGGCCGGCCCTCCCCCGGCCCAGCGGGTCGCCGCGGCGGGTGAGCTGATCATCCACCGCTTCGACGCCGGCGCCGGGCCGGTGGAGTCCGCCGCATTGGCGGCGGAGCTCGGAACCCTCCTGGACACGCGCCCGCCGTACAGTCCCAAGACGCATCCGCTGCGCGTCGCCCTGGCCACGCGCGGCGGCAAGGTACTCGCCGGCGTCATGGACCTCTCCCATCTGACCGCGGATTTCCTCGGCCTCGCCGTCTTCGGCCGCGAGTTCGCGCACCTGGTGCGCCACCCCGCGGAGCGTGAGATCGGGCAGGCCCGTCATCAGCCGCTGGACCAGGCCTGGGCCGAGCGGCGTCCGCCGCTGGCGCGCCGTACGGCGAGCGCTCTGGCGCTGTGGGAGAGCGTGCTGAACCGGGCGCCGCACCACCTCTACACGGCCGCCTCCACGGGCTCGCCGCGCGACTCGGTCGCCGCCGAACTGTGCTCGCAGGCGGCGGCCACGGCCTTGGCCGAGATAGAGGCGCGCGTCGGATTCGGCCGCCCGGCGATCGTCCTGGCCGCCATCTGCGCCGTGCTCTCCCAGCGCACCGGGCACTGCGCCGGTGACTTCCTGACGCTCTCCAGCAACCGGTACGACAGCCGTTCGGCGGGCTACCTCGGGACTCTGGTGCAGTCGGCCCTCATGCGCGTGGACCTGGAATCCATGAGTTTCGACAGATGTGTCCACCAGGCCTGGCTGGCGACCGTGAAGGCGGGCAAGCACGGGATCTACGACGTCGAGAAACGCTCGCAGATCTCCGAACGAGCCGAGCACCGGCGAGGTGTCCGCTTCTGCTTCGAGCCCCTGTTCAACAATCTCGTGGTGGGCCGGATCGACTCCCAGCCTCCGGAAGCGCCGGCCGAGACCGCTCTCACCTGGACACCGATGGTGGAGACCGACGTCATGCTCAGGTTCGACCTGTTCGCCGCGGAGGAGACGCTCCGCCTGCGGCTGTGGACCGGCCACCTGGACCGGGTCCCCAGGGACGAGCTCGAACGGATCCTGCTGGCGATCGAGCGCCTCCTCCTGTCGGCGGCCTCGGAGGATCTGAGCCGCCCGCGGATGGACGAGGTCACCGGGCTGGGCCCGCTTCCACGGGACGGCGACTGGCTGCTGGTCGACTCGTGCTGGATCCAGGTCGGCGAGGTGCAGCGACTCCTGGACGAGGTCCTCACGCCGCTTCCCGCCCGGGTCTTCCCCGAGGTCCGGGGTGAGCCGCTGGTGGCCTTCCTCGCCCGTGGCCCGCGGGTCCGATCCGCCGAGGAGGCGCACGCGCTCTGCATGGAGGGCCTGCGCCGCCGTCCCACCGCGATGACGCCCCGCCGTTATGTGCTCTGCGATCATGCCCCGGACGACGTGAGCGACCTGGACGCCTGGCTGGGCCGCCCCGTGGTGGCGGAAGGCGCGGGCCGTACGACAGGGCAGCCGGGATGACCGGCGTCGTCGGCCGGTGGATGCGCCACGTTCGGGCCCATCCCCAGGACATCGCGATCCACGGCAGGAAGCGGGTCGCCACCTACCACGACCTCGCGGTCCGGGCCTCGGGACACCTGGCGGAACTCGACACCGTCCCAGGCGGCGACCCGGTGCTCATCGCGTGCGCCGATCCGGTGGAGACCGTCGCCGCGATGCTCGCGGCCATGGCCTGCGGCCGCGTGTTCGCTCCGGTGGACGTACGAACGCCGCCCGCGCGGCTGGCCATGGCCATCGACGACCTGCGGCCGGGAGCCGTCGTCGTCGACCGGGCCGGAGCTCCGGTCCTGGCCGGAACCGGCAGGAAAGGGTTCCGGACCCTGGACGCCCGGGACGTACGAGATCACGCGGTGGATCCGGCACGATGGGACCCCGGCGAGCCGGACGGCCCCGGCTACGTCTACTTCACCTCGGGAACCACGGGCCGGCCGAAGGGGGTCGTGGGAAGCCTCCCGGCGATCACGCATTTCGTCACCTGGGAGATCGACCTCGTGGGCGCGGGCAGGGGGACGCGTGTCTCCTCGCTCGCCTCCGCCGGGTTCGACGCCTTCCTGCGCGACGCCTTCGTCCCGCTGTGCTCCGGCGGGACGATGGTCGTGGCCCCGCAGAGCGCCCGCAGCGGCCAGGGGCTCGCCCACTGGCTGGAGACCAACCGCGTGCAGATCCTCCACTGCGTCCCCACGGTTTTCCGCACCCTCCGAGCGGCGGACCTGACACCCGGGTCGCTGCGCGAACTGCACGCCGTCCTGCTGGCGGGAGAGCCGGTACGTCCCTCCGACGTCCGCTCCTGGCAGGAGCTCTTCGGGACGGAGAAGGAGCTGATCAACCTCTACGGCCCCACCGAGACCACGATGACCAAGCTCTTCCACCGGATCACCGCCGCAGACGCGACGGCGGAATCGGTCCCCGTCGGCGAACCCCTCCCAGGTGTGACGGTGCGGCTCCTGGAGTCGGGCGAGGTCGAGCTGCGCACGCCGTTCCCGCTCCACGGCTACCTCGGAGGACGGCAGGGCGGCTTCGACCCGTCCGATCCGCACCGGTTCCGGACGGGCGACCTCGGGCGGTTCCGGCCGGACGGCTCCCTGGAGCTCCTGGGCAGACGCGACCGGCAGGTCAAGGTGAACGGCGTGCGCATCGAGCTCGACGACGTGGCGAACGTGCTCATGCGCTCCCCCGGGGTCCACGACGCCCACGTCGTCCTCGTGGATGAGAAGCTCTGCGCGTACGTGGCCGCCGATGACGGCCGCCACGAGCAGGAGGTGCTGCGCCATCTGCGCGAGCATCTCCCGCCGAGCGTCGTCCCCACCGTGTTCGTGTGGCTCGACGAGCTGCCACGGACCTTGAGCGGGAAGGTCGACCGCCCCCGGCTGCCCCAGCCTCCGGAGAAGACCCGCGGAAGAGAAAGAGCCGATGCGTTTTAGTCTGTTCTACTTCGCCGACGACAGCACGCAGCCTTCCGCCAACCGCTACGAGCTGCTCCTGGAGGGGGCACGCTACGCGGACGCGCACGGCTTCACGGCCGTGTGGACGCCGGAGCGGCATTTCCACGCGTTCGGCGGGCTCTATCCGAACTCCGCGGTGACCGGCGCGGCCGTCGCCGCGGTCACCGAACGCGTGGCCGTCCGCGCCGGCAGCGTGGTCGCCCCGCTGCATCACCCGATCCGCATCGCGGAGGACTGGGCCGTGGTCGACAACCTGTCCGGCGGGCGGGTGGGGGTGTCCTTCGCCTCCGGGTGGCACGCGGTGGACTTCGCCTTCAACCCCGACAGGTACGCCGACAGGACCCGCGTCACCGTCGAGACGCTGGAACAGGTCCGCCGCTTGTGGCGGGGGGAGGAGGTGAGCGTCGTCACCGGGGTGGGCGAGGAACAGCGGGTCCGCATCTTCCCGCCTCCCGTCCAGCCGGAGCTCCCGGTCTGGCTGACGAGCTCCGGCAGCGTCGGGACGTTCCGCACGGCCGGCACCCTCGGCGTCGGCGTCCTGACCAACCTGCTCAGCCAGAGCGTCGACGAGCTGGCACTCAAGATCAAGGAATACCGCGCGGGACTCGACGGCAGGCCCGGTGACGTGGTGGTGATGCTGCACACCCACCTCGGGCCGCCGACCGACGCGGTGCGGGAGGCGCTGACGGCGTACGTCCGGAGCTCGGTCGGCCTGCACCTCGGTTCGAGCGCCGGCTCGGCGCGCAACGTCGACCCCGCCGCGCTCGGTCCCAAGGGCGTCGAGTTCATGACGCGCAGGGCCGTCAAACGGTTCTTCGACGAGGCGGGCCTGCTGGGCGAGCCGGCCGTCGCGGCGGAACGGGTCCGCCGGCTGGCGGCGATCGGCGTGGACGAGATCGCCTGCCTCATCGACTTCGGCCTGGAGACGTCCGCGGTCCTCGGGAGCCTGGACCTGCTGGGCAAGCTGCTGGACAGCGGTGATCACTGATGGACGCGCACACCAAGAGGCGCCTGCCCGAGGCCGAGGTCGAGGGGCTCGTCCAGCGCGCCCTCGGACGCCGCGCCGTCGCCGCGCGAGAGCTGGGAGCGGGTACGTTCGCCGCGCTGTGGCGCGTCCGGCTGGACGACGGTTCCGAGGTCGTCCTCAAGCTCAGCCCTCCCGGCGATGCCGGACTCCTCGCCTACGAGCGGGACATCATCCGGACGGAGGCGCTGTTCTACCCCCTCTCCGAGGGGGCCGGCGTCCCGCAGCCCCGGTTGCTCCACGCCTGCCTCGATGGCCCCGTACCGCATCTGATCATGACCGCGGTCGAGGGAGTCCCCTGGTCGGACGCGGCCGAGCGGCTGGCCGAGGAGGAGTCCCGGCAGTTGCGCTCCACGCTCGGGCAGTACGTCGCCGCGCTGCATGGCATCAAGGGGACGGAGTTCGGCTACCCGCATCTGCCCGGGATGAGGGCCGCCACCTGGCGGGAGGCCTTCCTGGCCATGGTCGACGGCCTCCTCGCCGACGCCGTCCGGTTCGACGCCGACCTTCCCTGGCCGGCCGACGAGATCGCGCGTGCCGTACGGGCCGACGCCGGCGCGCTCGACGAGGTCACCGAGCCCGCGCTGGTCCATTTCGACCTGTGGCCCGGCAACATCCTGCTGGACCTCGACCGCCGGCCGCCGCGCATCGCGGCGCTGATCGATCACGAACGGGCGTTCTGGGGGGATCCGCTGGCCGACTTCGTCTCCCTCGACGTGTACGGCCGAGCCGAGCACGACCCGGACCTGCTGCGGGGCTACCGGCAGGCCGGCGGGCGCCTCGAGCTCACCGGGAGCGCGCTCACCCGGCTCGCCCTCTACCGGACCTACCTCTACCTGATCATGATCATCGAGGAGAAGCCCCGTGGATTCGATGACGCCGACCGCCATGACCGCGTCGTGAAAGTGCTCCTCGAACAGCTGATCCGCTGAACCGCGCAGGGAGATGACCAAGGTGGAAAGAAAGCTGACGGAGAATCGATCCAGCAGGACGCTGACCCCGGCCGAGTTCGCCGACGTCCGGCGCAAGCTCACGGTGCGGTCGCGGACCAAGAGGGGGGTCGGAGCCGATCCCGGCTATGCGACCGACCTGCCCGGCGAGCTCAGCCTGCAGCTCACCTACTCCTGCAACCTGCGCTGCGACCACTGTTTCCAGTGGAACGACCAGGGCTTCCTGCGCGACTACAGCAGAGACCGGGTCACCGCCGAGCTGGACATCGAGGTGCTCGAACGGCTGCTCCGCGAGACGGACGCGACCAGGCCCAAGACCTGGCTGTGGGGCGGCGAGCCGCTGATGTACCGCCGCCTGCCCGAACTGGTCGAGCTCCTTCTCCGCTACCCCCGCAAGGTCAACATCTGCACGAACGGCCTGCTCATCGAGCGCAACCTAGAGCACCTGCTCAAGCTCGGCAGCAACCTCAACCTGACGGTCAGCCTCGACGGGCTCGAAGCCGACCACGAGGCGCTGCGCGGGCCGAGGTCGTTCTCCAGGACGGAACGCAACCTCAAGACCCTGCTCGACCTGCGCAGGAGCGGGGATTATCAGGGCGAGGTCACCGTCAACTCCATGGTCAGCAACGCGACGGCGGGCCGCCTGTACGAGTTCATGGAGTGGGCCGAGGAGCTGGAGCTCCACTCGGTCTTCTTCCAGCTGCCCTGGTGGATCACTCCCGAGGCCGCCGCGCGGATGGACGAGGTGTACGCGCGCGACTTCGCCTGGCTCAACCCGCCGCCCCCGCCCGGGCAGGCCACCTGGCACTCCTACACCTACCACCTCGAACCGGACAACATCCCCGTCCTGCTGGAGTCGATGAGAAGGCTCGCCGGACGCGTGTGGAAGCCCTGGATCCGCTACACGCCCGAGGTGACGCTCGACGACGTCACCGACTTCGCCCTCGGCCGCAGCCGGCTGGTCGCGGGCAAGTCCACCTGCCTGGCGGTCTCCAGCCGGTTGGAGGTGCACGCCGACGGCAAGGTCAGCTCGTGCAAGTTCTTCCCCGAGTTCATCGTCGGGGACATCAGGGACGGGACACTGGCGGAGGTCTGGCACAGCCCCGCCTTCCGCCGGGTGCGCACCACGCTGCGCGCGACGGGCCTGATGCCCGTCTGCTCGAAGTGCTCATCGCTCTACGAAAACGGAGTGTGAACGAGATGGACGACCTCCTGCCGCAGATCAAGTCGATGCTGGCCGAGGCCCTGGGCGACGACTGGGCCGCGGAGGAGCTCGGCGACGACGCGGACATCATCCGCGAGCTGGGCATGGACTCCATCCAGTTGATCAACTTCCTGTTCATGGTCGAGGAGAGGTTCAACGTCGAGCTCGACTTCGACCGGCTGGACATCGAGGGTCTGTACTCCATCCGCGCCTTCTGCGGTTTCGTCCTGTCGCATGTCAACGCCCTGGCATGATCGCGATCCTGACAGGCGGCCCGGGGCTCGGCGCCCACGTCACCGGCCTGCTGCTCAGGCGGCGGCTCAAGGAGCTCGGGGCGTCCGGCGAGGTCTTCCTGGCCGAGGCCTTCTGGCAGCCCGAACGGCGCGACAGGATCTCCGCGAGCAAGGAGGCGTACCAGCGGGACTTCCGTCTCGCCCGGGTCGGCCAGCGCCTTTTCCGCAACCTGTCGGACGCCTTCGACCCGATGCTGATCGAATCGGCGAAGAAGCGCTGGCATGACGGCGCGGTCCACCGTTTCGTCGTCTTCAGCGGTCTCTGGCTGCCCGTCGTGGAGAGTTACGCGGAGGAGTTCGGGGCCGTACCCGTTGACGTGTGCCACGCCGACTCGGCCAACTCGCCGTCCTTCGCCCGCCGGGCCGAGTCGCTGGACAGGCATCGGGAGGTGTGGCTGTTCGACTCCGCCGGCAACGACATCCCCTGGACGATCAGGGCCACCACCGAGCCGCCGCTGCGCTGGGAGGATCGGGACAGGCGTGTCCTGGCGCACGGCGGCGGCTGGTCGATGGGCACGTACCTGGAGCGGGCCGCCGAGCTGAACGCCGCAGGCCTGCCCCTCGACCTCGTGGTGCGCGACGTCGGCGAGGCTCCCGACCTCGCTCCCGGCTCGCGTCGCTTCATGATGGATCCGTCCTGGAATCCCTGGCACGACGACGGCTTCCCGCCCTTCGGCGAGATCGTCGCCGGCGCGCCCCCCGTGTACGAGCAGGCCGAGGACCATCACCAGGCACTCGACCTGACCAGGCACGCCGTGGCGATCATGGCCAAGCTGGGCGGAGGCACGATCCTCGATGCGTTCACCGCGGCGACGCCGATCATCTGCCTGGAGGGGTACGGCGAGCACGAGGATCGTAACGTGCAGTTCTGCGTTGACCTGGGCATCGGCATCACGTTCGAGGCGTGGCGGGACACCGGCTTCTCGCTGGAACCGCTCGCGCGGATGCACCGCCGCCTGCTCGACCTGCACGACCGGCCCCGTGATTACGCGCGGGAGTTGGCGGCGCTTGCCGGCTGATCACCGTGCTCGCTCCCCCGTCACGAGCCGCCCAGCATTACCTCGGGCAGCTTCGGGGTCCGCTGTCCTGCCCGGCGCCGACGACGGTGACCTGGCCGGCAGGGATTTCCGGTGCCAGGGCGGCGGCCGTGCAGACGATCTGGTCGATGGCCAG
>NZ_JBSGFQ010000197.1:0-15530 GCF_053603495.1 Nonomuraea sp. NPDC004186
CGCTGAAGCTCGCCCAGCACTCCGGGTGGCGCGAGTGCGAGTGCGCGGTGCTCAACAACCTCGGCAACGTGCACTGGAAACTGGGCTCCCTGCAGCGGGCAGCCCCCTCGTGCCGCGCCCGGCCGGCACGCTGCCGCCGCTCTCCCCCGCCCAGGAACGCCTGTGGTTCCTGCACCGCCTGGATCCCTCCGACGCCTCGTACAACATGTACATCGTGCGCAGGCTCCAGGGCCCGCTCGACGAGGCGGCGCTGGAGCGGGCCCTGACCGGGCTGATCGCCAGGCACGAGTCGTTGCGGACCCGCTTCCCCGAGGTGGACGGGCGGCCGGTGGCCGTGGTCGAGCGGCCCGCACCCGCCAGGATCGAGCGGCTGGAAGCCCGCGACGAGGCCGAGGCCCGCGCGCTCGTCGCCGCCCGCACGAACGCCCCGCTCGACCTGGGCGCCGCACCGCCGCTGCGCGTCACGCTCGTCCGGATGAGCCCGGACGACCATGTGCTCTGCGTCGTCCTGCACCACATCGTGGCCGACGGCTGGTCGATCACCGTCTTCCTGGACGACCTGGCCGCCCTGTACGCCACCGCCGAGCTCGCGCCGCTGGCCGTGCAGCACGGGGACGTCGCCGGGTGGCGGCGGGAGCAGGACCGCGGCGCGGCCCTCGACTACTGGCGCGCGCAGCTTGCCGACCCGCCCACCCTGGACCTGCGCACGGACCGGCCGCACCGCCCCGGGGCGACGCGCGGCGACTTCCACCTGCTGGAGGTGCCGGGCGAGCTGCTCGCCCAGCTGGAGTCGACGGCTCGCCGGCATCGGGTGACGCTCTTCATGGTGCTGCTGGCGGCGTACCAGATCCTGCTGTCGCGGCACACGGGGCAGGACGACGTGCTGGTCGGGTCGCCGACGGCGGGCCGGGACCGGGTGGAGCTGGAGCCCCTCATCGGCTACCTCAGCACCACGCTCGTCCTGCGCGGCGACCTTTCGGGAGACCCGGCGCTGGAGGAGCTGCTGGCCAGGACGCGCAGGACCGTCCTGGACGCGATGGCCCATCACGACGTGCCGTTCGAGCAGCTGCTGGCCGAGCTGGACGTGGAACGGGACCTGGCCAGGAAGCCGATGTTCCAGACCCTGTTCACCCTGAACAGCCAGACCGCCGACGGCGAACGCGACCGCCTCGGCCCGGTGCGGATGTCGTACTTCGACGACGGGTACCGGCAGGCCAAGTTCGACCTGACCGTGGAGGCGTGGCGGTCGCCCGGGCGGCTGCGGGTGGCGTTCGGGTACGACGCGGGGTTGTTCGACGCGGAGACGGTGGCGGAGCTGGCGGAGCGGTTCGCGGTGGTGCTGCGGGGGGTGGCCGACCCGGGCAACCGGCGGGTGCCCCTGTCGCGCCTGCCCGTGCTGACGCCGTCCGACGAGGCCCTGCTCGCGTCGCTGGACCGCCCTCCGGCGGGCGTGGTGGGGACCGTCGGAGGGCTCATCGCCGAGTCGGGGTCGGCGCACCCCGGCGAGGTGGCCGTGAGCTGCGGCGCCGAGGCCGTGACGTACGCCGAGCTGGAGCGGCGGGTGGCGCGGCTGGCCGGTGAGCTGGCCGGGCGGGGCGCGGGCGACGGGGACCTGATCGGGCTCCGGACGGGCCGCTCGGTCGAGGCGGTGGTGGCCATGCTGGCGATCTGGCGGGTGGGTGCCGCCTACGTGCCCCTGGACCCCGAGTACCCGCCGGAGCGCCTGCGCGCCATGGCCGCGGGGACGTCCCTCGTCGTCACGGCGGGGATCGAGCCGGGGCCGGGCTCCGCGGAACGCCGGCCGGGCCTGGCGTACGTGATCTACACCTCGGGCTCCACCGGCACCCCCAAGGGTGTCGCCGTCGAGCACGCCGGGCTGGCCGAGCGGGTCCGGTGGATGCGCTCCGCGTACGGGCTGCGTCCCGGCGACCGCGTCGTCCAGCTCGCCTCGCTGAGCTTCGACACCCACGCCGAGGAGATCTTCCCGGCGCTGGCCGCGGGCGCCACGGTCGAGCTGCTGCCCGGAGGCGGCGCCACCCTGCCCGACCTGCTCGCCCGGCGGCCCGACGTCACCGTGCTCGACCTGCCCACCGCCTACTTCCACCACCTGGTGGACCTGATCGACGAGATCCCCTGGCCGGACGGGCTCCGCCTGGTGATCCTCGGCGGCGAGCAGGTGCGCGCGCAGGCCGTGGCCCGCTGGCGCGAACGCTTCGGCGACCGGGTGCGGCTGGTCAACACGTACGGCCCCACGGAGGCGACGATCATCGCCACGTACGCGGAACTGGAGGGCGGGGACCCGCACCCGCCGATCGGCCGCCCCGTGGAGGCGACCCCCGTCCAGGTCCTCGACCGCCACGGGGCGCCCACCCCGCCGGGCGCGCCCGGCGAGCTGTACGTCGGCGGCCCCGGCGTGGCCCGCGGCTACCTCAACGCTCCCGACACGCCGTTCGTGACCCTGCCGGAGGGCCGCTACTTCCGGACGGGCGACCGGGTGCGGCTGCGGCGCGACGGCCGGTTGGAGTTCCTCGGGCGCCTGGACGCCCAGGTGAAGGTGCGCGGGTTCCGCGTCGAGCCGGGCGAGGTCGAGCACTGCCTGCTCGCCCATCCCGACGTCCGGCAGGCGGCCGTGCTCGCGCGAGAGGGCGACCTGGTGGCGTACGTGGTATCGCGTGGGGAGACCAGCGCCGGGGGCCTGGCCGAGCATGTCGCGCGGGCGCTGCCGCCGTACCTGGTGCCCGCGTACTGGGTGCTGCTCGACGCGCTGCCCCTCACCCGCAACGGCAAGCTCGACCGGGCCGCGCTCCCCGAGCCGGACGCCCCGGTCGGGAGCGACGACACGCCGCCCAGGACGGACGCCGAGGAGCTGGTGGCCGACGTCTGGGCGGAGGTGCTGGGCGCGGACAAGATCGGCGCGTTCGACGACTTCTTCGCTCTCGGCGGCCACTCGCTGCTCGCCATCCGGGTGGCCGCCCGGTTGCGCGCCCTGGCGGGGGTGGATCTGCCGATCCGTACGCTGTTCGACCGCCGTACCGTGGCGGCGCTGGCGCAGGCCGTCGAGGAGGCGCTGGTGGCCGAGGTGGCGGGGCTGTCCGACGAGCAGGTCATGAGACTGACGGAGGAAGGCCCATGACCGAGCTGACGCAGGCCCAGCGGGCGCTGCTCACCCAGCGGCTCCGCAGGCGCGGCGGATCGCGGCCGGCCATCCCCGCGCTGCCCGCCGACCGGCCCCCGCCCCTGTCGTACGCGCAGGAGCGGCTGTGGTTCATGGAGCAGTACGCCCCCGGGAACGCCGCCTACACGATCCCGCTGGTGCGACGGGTACGCGGGCCTCTCCAGCCCGACGTCCTGGCGGCGGCGCTGCGCAGGGTCTGCGAACGCCACCAGCCGCTGCGCACCCGCTTCCCCGCCGGCGCGGACGGGCAGCCGGACGTGCTGGTGTCGGACGAGACCGAGGTCCCGCTGACCGTCGCCGAGGCCGGGTCGGCGCAGGCGGCCAGGGAGCTGGTGGGGCCGTTCCTGGCGGAGCCGTTCGACCTGGTGGCGGGCCCGGTCATGAGAGCGCTGCTGGTACGGCTGGCGCCCGACGACCACGTGCTGGCGCTGGCCGTGCACCACATCGCGGCCGACGGCTGGTCGGCGAACCTCCTGCTGCGCGAGATCCTGGCGTTCTGCACCGGCGGGACGGCGCCCGAGCTGCCCGTCACGTACGGGGACTTCGCCGCCTGGCAGCGCGAACGCGCGGACGGCGACGTCGGCTACTGGCGCGACCGGCTGGCCGGGCTGGAGCCCCTGGAGCTGCCGGCCGACGCGCCGCGGCCGCCCGAGCTGACCTACGCCGGGGCCGCGCACCACTTCGTGATCGCCCCCGAGCTGGCCGAGCGGCTGGACCGGCTGGGCAGGGAGCATGGCGCGACGCCGTACATGGTGCTGCTGGCGGCCTTCGCGGTGCTGCTCGGGCGGTACGCGGGGCAGGACGACGTGGCGATCGGCTCGCCGGTGGCCGGGCGGGCGCTGCCCGAGCTGGACAACCTGGTCGGGTGCTTCGTCAACATGCTGGCGATGCGGGTGGACCTGTCCGGGGACCCGTCGTTCGGGGAACTGCTGGGACGGGTGCGCGAGCTGGCCACGGACGCGTACTCGCACCAGGAGGTGCCGTTCGAGCGGCTGGTGTCGGAGCTGAACGTGGCGCGGGAGCCGTCCAGGTCGCCGGTGTTCCAGGTCATCCTCGCCATGCAGAACTACGGCGGCGAGCCGGAGCCGGGGCCGCTGACGCTGGAGGGGTTCGAGCCGGGGGTGTGGGCGACCCGGTTCGACCTGGAGCTCTACACCGGGGGCGGCGGGGCGTTCCTGTTCGTCTACAACACCGCGCTGTTCTCCGCCGAGCGGATCGAGCGCATGGCCGGGCATCTGGCCACGCTGCTGGAAGGGATGGCGGCCGATCCGGCGGCGCCGGTGTCGGAGCTGGAGCTGCTGACGCCGCAGGAGCTGGACGAGCGGCGGCGCTGGAACGACACCGCCGTCGACCTCGGCCCGCCGGGACTGCTGCACGAGCCGGTCATGACCGGTGCGGAGAGCGGGGGCGTGGCGGTGCGGCATCCCGGGGGCGAGATCACGTACGGGGAGCTGCGCCGCCGGGTGCGGGCGCTGGCCGCCGAGCTCAGGACCGCCGGGGCCGGGCCGGGACAGTTGGTGGCCGTCGTGATGGAGCGGGGCTGGGAGCAGGTCGTCGCGGTGCTGGCGATCAACGCGGCCGGGGCGGCGTACCTGCCGATCGACGCCGACCTGCCCGACCAGCGGTGCTTCGAGCTGATCGAGCGCGGCGGATGCGCGATCGCCGTCACCCAGCCCTGGCTGGACCTGTCCTGGCCGGACGGGGTGGCCCGGCTCGCGGTGCTCCCGGACGCGGACGCCCCGCCCTTCGACTGCCCGGCCTCCCCCGCCGACCTCGCGTACGTGATCTTCACCTCCGGCTCCACCGGCGCCCCCAAGGGGGTGATGATCGAGCACCGGGCCGCCCTGAACACCGTCCGCGACCTCAACCAGCGCTTCCGCGTCGGCCCCGCCGACCGCTTCCTCGCGCTCTCGGCCCTGAGCTTCGACCTGTCCGTGTACGACGTCTACGGCGCGGCGGCCGTCGGCGCGACCCTCGTCATGGGCGACCCGGCCGCCGACAAGGACCCCGCCGCCTGGGCCCGCCTCGTGGAGCGGGAACGCGTCACCGTCTGGAACTCCGTGCCCGCCCTCATGGAGCTCCTGGTGGACCACGCCGAGCACGAGGGCACCGACCTCGGCTCCCTGCGGCTGATCCTGCTGTCGGGCGACTGGATCCCGCTGACGCTCCCCGACCGCATCCGCGCCCTCGCCCCGGACGCCGAGGTCATCAGCCTGGGCGGCGCCACCGAGGGGTCGATCTGGTCCATCTCGTACCCGATCGGCCGGGTGGACCCGTCCTGGACCTCCATCCCGTACGGCCGTCCCCTGGCCAACCAGACGTTCCACATCCTCGGCCCCGGGCTGCGGGACACCCCCGTCGGCGTGCCCGGCGACCTGTACATCGGCGGCGCGGGCGTGGCCACCGGCTACTGGCGCGACCCCGAGCGGACGGCCGCCTCCTTCCGCACCCACCCCCGCACCGGCGAGCGCCTCTACCGCACGGGCGACCTCGGCCGGTACGCCGCCGACGGCGTCATCGAGTTCCTCGGCCGGGCCGACGCGCAGGTCAAGATCCGCGGCTACCGGATCGAACTCGGCGAGATCGAGACCCATCTCGCCCGCCACCCCGACGTGACCGAGTGCGTGGTCACGACCGACGGGCGGGGCACGGGGGCGCAGCTCGTCGCGTACGTGGTCACGCCGCACCCGGACCCGGTGCGCCTGCGCGCCCACCTCGCCGAGACGCTGCCCGCGTACATGATCCCCGCCCGTTTCGTCGCCCTCCCGAGCCTCCCCCTCACCGCCAACGGCAAGGTGGACCGCCGCCGCCTGCCCGCCCCCTCGGCCGCTCCGGCCGGAACGCGCACCGCGCCGGAGACGGACACCGAGCGCCTGGTGAGCGCCGTCTGGGCGGAGGTGCTCGACGGGGCGGACTTCGGCATCGACGACGACTTCTTCGACGTCGGCGGGCACTCGCTGCTGGCCATCAAGGTCGTGGCGCGCCTGCGCAGGCAGCTCCCGTCGCCGGTCGCGGTGGTGGACCTGTTCAAGCATCCGACGGTGCGCGAGCTGGCGGCGTTCGCCGACGGCGGCGCCGCCGGGCCGCGCGGGCTGCTGCACGAGCTGACGCCGCGCCGCGTCCATGCCGAGCTCACGTACGTGTGCGTCCCGTACGGCGGGGGCGCCGCGGTGGCCTACCAGCCGCTGGCCGACGCGCTGCCCGCCACGCACGCGCTGTGGGCGGTCGCGATCCCCGGGCATGACGTGGGGCTGGACGAGGACCGGCTGCCCCTGGAGGAGGTGGCCGACCGGTGCGTGCGGGAGATCCTGGAGAAGGTACGGGGGCCGCTCGCGCTGTACGGGCACTGCGGGGTCGGGTCGGCGCTGACGGTCGCGATCGCGCGGCGGCTGGAGGCGGCCGGGCGGCGGCTCGAAGCGGTCTACATCGGGGCGATCTTCCCGTTCGCCCGGCCGGGGAACCGGGTGCTGGCGGCGCTGTCCCGGCTGGCGCGGCGGGAGTACCTGCGCAGCGACCGCAGCTACGCCAACTGGCTGACCTCGATGGGGCTCGACATGAGCGAGCTCGATCCGGGGCAGGCGCGGCACATCATCAGGAACATGCGCGAGGACACCGAGGCGGCGGAGGAGTATTTCACCGGGCTGTTCGAGAGCGCGGTGGAGCCGTTGCGGGCGCCGGTGATCAGTGTGGCGGGCGAGCGGGATCCGGCCACCGAGTATTTCGAGGAGCGGTATCGCGAGTGGCACTTCCTGAGTCCGACGGCCGCAGTGGTGGAGCTGGATGAGGCCGGACACTTTTTCCTGAAATATCGGGCGCAGGAGCTGGCCGAGATCGTCACCCGCACCCACCTCGCCCTGGACACGGGCGAGCCGCTCTCGGGCCCGAACTGGCGCCTGCACGACACCTCCCACCTCACCTCATCGCCCCCGGCCACAGTCCCATCCGCTCCGCCAACGGCAGCTCCGGCGGCAACCCCATCCGCTCGCCCCGTCCCCGCCACTCCCCCGGCTCCGGCCCCGTCCGCGCGCTCGGTCCCCGCCGCTCCCCCGGCTCCGGCCCCATCCGCTCGGCCGGTCCCCGCCACCGGCCCGACCCCGGCTCGGATCCCGCCCGCGGGGCCGCTCGCGGGGCCGCAACCCAGCATGCGGCGGTTCCTGGTCGTGGCCGGGGGCCAGCTGGTGTCGATCATGGGCTCGGCGCTGACCGAGTTCGCCATTCCCCTCTGGATCTACCTCACCACCGGCTCCCTGGCCCAGTTCGCCCTGCTCGCCGTCCTCGGCCTGGTGCCGGGCATGGTGGTGGCCCCGCTGGCGGGCGCCATCGTGGACCGCAGCGACCGCCGTACCGTGATGCTCGGCGGCGACTTCGCCGCCTTCGGGACGCAGCTCCTGCTCGGCGTGCTGCTGTGGACGGGCAACCTGCAGACCTGGCACATCTACCCGCTGCTCGCGCTGCTGTCGGTGGCGCTCACGTTCCAGCGCCTCGCCTACAGCTCGGCGGTGCCGCAGCTCGTGCCCAAGCGGCACCTCGGCCACGCGAACGGCATCGTGCAGATGGCAGGGGGGATGACGCAGCTCATCGTGCCGCTGGCGGCCGCCGGGCTGATGGCGGTCATCGGGCTCGGGGGCATCCTGGTCCTGGACGTGATCAGCTACGTGTTCGCGATCGCCGTGACGCTGCTGGTGCGCTTCCCCAGGACGATGGCCTGGCGACGCAAGGAGCCGGTCATGACGGAGCTGGTGGCCGGGTTCCGGTATTCGTGGGGGCAGCTCGGGTTCCGGCGGATGCTGCTGTTCTTCGCGGTCCTGAACGTGTTCCTGTCGCCGCTCTTCCTGATGATCTCGCCGCTGGTGCTGTCGTTCGCGGGGCTGCAGGACGTAGGGCGGATCTCGTTCCTGTCGGGGCTCGGGGTGCTGCTCGGCGGCCTGGCCATGACGGTGTGGGGCGGGCCCGGTCACGGGCGGATGCGGGCGGTGCTCTGGTGCACGCTCGCGCTGGCCGCGTTCTGCCTGGTCACGGGGTTGCGGGCGGATCTGGTGACGATCGGGGTCGGGGCGTTCGGGATGTCGTTGTGGGTGACGCTGCTCAACGGGGTCTACGCCACGATCGTGCAGGTGAAGGTGCCGCAGCGCTTCCACGGGCGGGTGTTCGCGCTGAACACGCTGATCGCCTGGTCGACGCTGCCGCTGGGGTTCGGGCTCGTGGCGCCGTACGGGGCGGCGGTGTTCGACCCGCTGCTCGCCCCGGACGGGCCGCTCGCCTCGACCGTCGGCGCGCTGATCGGGACGGGGGCGGGGCGGGGTGTGGGATTGATGTACGTCCTGTTCGCGGTCGCGATGGCGGTGCTGGCGGTCGTGGCGCTCCGGTCCCGGCTGCCGTCCCTGGTGGACGATGCCGCCGACGCCGCCCCCGACGACCTGGTCGGCCTACAGTCCCTCGAACGACGCCGCCTCTAGCGCTTCCTTGAGCGCCTGGAGGAACAGGACGGCGTCCCTGCCGTTGACCAGCCGATGGTCGTAGGCCAGCCCGATCACCGCCACCGTGCGCTCGCCTTCCCGCTGCGGCGAGGTGAGCGCGAGGGCGCACGCCTGGCCCGGGAAGACGATGGGGATGGCCATGACGATGTCGCGGTCGTGGTGCAGGGTGACGACGATGTTGCCGCCCTCGAAGTGCTCCTGCCTGAACCCGCCGCGCTGGGCCAGCCGCCGGAACCCGGCCAGTTCCCCGGCGATCTCCTCGATCCCCTTGCCGTGGGCGTCCCGGATGACCGGCACGTACAGGCCGGTGCCGAGATCGATCGTGACGCCCACGTTGGGGGCGTCGGGAACGGCGGCCGTGTCCTCGTCCATGAGGGTGGCGAAGCACAGCGGGAAGTCCTGGTGCAGGCGGGCGACGGCGGCGATGAGGAGGTCGGGCAGGCCGACGAGCTTGCGCAGGCGCTTGGTGAGGTCGCGGGCGGTTGTGGTGGCCTTGCCCACGTCCACTTTTATGGCGGTGTAGGCGGCGGGGATCGTCCGATGCGAAAGGCTCACCGTCCTTCCGACGGCCTGCTGATTCCCGCTCAACCCCCGCACACTCCCCCCGACCGGCGCGACGGAGGCGGGCGGCACCGCGGTGGGCGCGACGGCGGGCACGGGCGGTGGGGGCGTCTCCGCGACGGAGGCCTCCGCGGACGGCGAGGGTCCTTCGACGGTAGGCGACGCCGGCGGGCGGGGCGGAGGTGAGCCCGCTGCGGCCAGGCGCTCGACGTCGGCGCGCCGCACCACCTTCACGGGCAGGTCGCGCACCCGGGCGGGGTCGATGCCCAGCTCGTCGATGAGCGCCTGCGCGGGCGCCGTGATCAGCGGCGCTTTGGCGGGCAGGCCGTCACCGGAGGCCGCCGCAAGCGCGCCCGAGGCGGGCGAGGGCACGGCCGAGGGAAGCGCGAACGAAGGCGGGGCGCACGCGGGGGTCGGCGTGGGCGTGGGCGGGGCGGGGGTGGGTGGAGGTGGGGTGGGGGGTGGTGCGGGGTGGGGGGTGATGTGGGCGATGGGCTGGCCCGGGGTGCAGTCGGCGCCCGCCGGGATCAGCTGGACCAGAATCCCGTCCTGCCCGCTGACCAGCTCCTCCACCGTCTTGGACGTCTCCACCGACGCCACCACGTCATCCCCCCGCACCGGCGCGCCATCCGCCACCAGCCATTCCAGCAGCACGTACGCCGAGTCGTTGGTGTTCAGCTTCGGCACCCGGATCTCAGCCATCCAGCCCCTCCAGCACGGCACGGCGGATCGTGGAGTCCTGGACGAGCACCTCGCGCTCCAGGTGGGCGGCCGTGGGGATCACGCTGTCCGCCGAGCTGACCAGCCGGACCGGGCGCCGCAGGCGGCCCCAGAGGCGGGTGTGCAGGTCGGCGGCCACGTGGTCGCCCCAGGTGCCGCCCGCGCTGCCGTCCTCGGCCACGCACACCAGCGGCGCCCGCCCGAGCAGCGGCAGCAGCTCCGACGGGTCGAAGGGGTACAGGCGCGAGGGGACCATCAGGACGCCGGTCAGGTCGTGGTCGAGCAGCAGGGTTCGCATGGCGGCCAGCGCGCGGTGGGCGACCCCGCCGGGGGTGATCAGCACGTAGTCGAGATCGCCGGAGGGGATGTCGAGGCCGCCGGGTCCCCCGGTGTCGAGGCGGACCACCGCCACGTCGCCCACCAGCTCCCACGTGAACAGCTCGTCCACCTCGTACATCCGCCGCGTGTACAGCACCTTGTCCTCGAACAGCAGGCACGGCTCGCCCAGCGCCAGCATGCGGTCGAGCACGGCCCGGTTGTCGTGGAAGGGTGACATCTCGAACAGCGACAGCCCGGGGATCCCGATGAAGTGCTTCTGCGGGCTCTGGCTGTGGGTGGGGCCGTAGCCGCGGTGGCCGCCGGACGGGCACCGGATCACCAGCGGGAGGGGTACGCGGGTCCCGTACATGGTGACGGATTTGCCGGCGAAGTTGAGGATCTGGTCGAAGGCGAGTGCCACGAAGTCGGCGAACATGATCTCCACGACCGCCTTGCCGCCCGCCAGCGCCAGCCCCGAGGCCGCGCCGACGATGGCGCCCTCGCTGAGCGGGGTGGTGAGCACGCGGCCGGGGAAGCGGGTGGACAGGCCCTTGGTGATCTTGAAGGCGCCGCCGTAGGGGTCGAGGAGGTCCTCGCCCAGGACGTACACGGAGGGGTCGTCCTCGAGGAGCCCGTGCAGCGCGCGGTTGAGGTTCTCACCGACCCGCACCCTGCCCGCGGGCACCCCGCCGACCGTCACGCCGGCGTCCAGACGGACGGCGGCCGGGCGGCGACCTCGGCCGCGACCCGGTCGATCCGGGTACGGGCCTCCGCCTCGATCCCGGCGGACTGTACGGGGTGCGCGGCCTGGTAGGCGGCGTACCAGTCGAAGCGGGGGAAGTCCGGCGGCCGGGTGTCGTCGCCCTTGCTGTGGGGGCCGAGGCGATGGGTGGCGAACTCCACGACCAGCGGGAGCGACTCCGTCCGTACCCGGTCGACGAGCGGCGCCAGCTGGGTGCGTATTTCGTGAATTTCCGCGATATCCACCCGGTGGTGCGCCACGCCGAACGCCCGCGCCCGCCCCTCCACCGTGCCCGCCATCTGCAGCCCCGTCGGCGTGGACTGGGCGATGCCGTTGTGCTCGACCACGACCAGGAGCGGGAGCCGCCAGAGCTGGGCCAGGTTGAGCGCCTCGTACACGGCTCCCTCGCCCCAGGTGCCGTCGCCGATGTAGACGCACGCCAGCGCGCCCGGCTCGTGCCGCTTCAGCCGCACCGCGACCCCGGCCGCCACGGGCAGGCTCTGGCCCTGCACGCCGGTGGACAGGTAGCGGCCGCGCTTGAGGTGCTGGCTGCCGCCGACGCCGTCGCAGATCGCCCCCTTCCGGCCCATGATCTCGGCCAGCAGCCCCTCCGGGTCCTCGAACCTGGCCAGATAGTGGCCATGGCCCCGGTGGTTGCTGAAGATCCAGTCGCTCTCGCGCAGGAGCGTCCGCAGGGAGACGGGGACGTACTCCTGGCCGAGGCAGGTGTGGGTGGTGCCGTTGAGCTCGCCGCGCTCGAAGAGCGAGAGCAGCTTCAGCTCGAAGAATCGGATCAGCAGTAACAGCGCCAGGTCGTCGTCAGAGAGTTTGTCCATTGAGTCTCTCGAGCACCAGGAGAACCTCCTGAAAGGCTAACAATCCGCATATTTCCCGTCCAGGGCAGCATTCAAGCCTCGATGGAACGGTCCGATTCTTCCTCAAACGGATCCCTGACCGAGATCACCGCTCGTTACGCTGACACCCGATCCACCGCCCCACTGACGGGAGCAGGCCGATGTTCGGGCGTTATCTGAGGTCACAACTGGTCGTCCTGCTCTGTGGAGGGCTGGTCGGCCCGATCTTCGTGATCGTCTACCTCGCGCTCGGCCCGGCCGAGCGCGCGGAGATCCAGTGGATGTTCTACGTCGGCCTGGTGGTCACGGTGTCCGACGTGGTGGTCGCGGTGGCCCTGGCTCGCAGCGGCGCGAAGGCGGCCGCCAGGACCGCCGCCCTGGAGCGGAGCGGGGTGCTGACGCTCGCGCAGATCACCGGCATGTCGGAGACCGGCACCAGGATCAACGACCAGCCGCTGATCAGGCTCGGCCTGCGCATCGAGGGCCCGGGGTTCGCGTTCGACACCCAGGACCGCGTGCTGGCCAGTGTGACGCGGACGGGCAACTTCAACGCGCGCAGGCTCGTCGTACTCGTCGATCCGGCCACGCAGGAGCACCAGATCGACTGGGAGCGCAGCGCTCTGGTGAACGGGCTGATGCCGGCGAGGTTCAGCCTGGCCGAGGAGAACAGGACCTACGACCTGAGCGGCCAGGCCGGACCGCTCATGGAGATCCTGCAGCTCCTCAGGGCCAACGGCATCCCGCTGAACGGCATGATGGACGTGCGCTCCAAGCCGGAGCTGCGTCAGCAGATCCAGGCCGTGGTGCGCCGGGCCGCCGCCCGGCCGGCGGCGGGTGCAGCCTCGCCGTCCGAGCGGTCCGCCGCCCAGCGCCTGGAGGAGCTGGAGGCGCTCCGCACGACGGGGGCGATCACGGACGACGAGTACGCCGCCAAACGCCGGCAGATCATCTCCGAGATCTGAGGGCGCCTACTTCGACAGGTAGAGGGTCTTCCAGGTGCCCGCGTACTGGCAGACGAGGGACGGCTTGGCGGACTTGGACTCCGAGCAGACCTTGAGCTCGACCTGGTAGACGTCCCGGGAGGAGAACGAGAACCGCTTCGGGGTGCTGTACGAGCAGTCGCGCACCGCGTGCTGCCGGAACGGCAGGTTGCTCCCGGAGCGGTACGTGATGCGGAAGACCGCCCAACCGCAGGTGGCGGCGGGCCGCGTGTGGTCGTACACCTTGCCCGAGACCCGGACGACGTCGGCCGTCGGCAGGTCGGCGTGGTCCTCCCCCGTGGCCGTCAGCGTGCCCACGGCGTGGGCGGCGCGCCCCGGCGCGTAGTACGGGCCCCACGCGGCCGAGTCCGCCGCGGTCGCGGCCTGTGCGGCGGGGGCGATGGTCGTGACAGCGGCGATGGTGGCGGTGGCGGCGATGGCCAGACCGGCGAGGGTGCGGGGGATCGTCATCAGGGGCCGTCCTTTCGTGGCGAGATGACGACAATGTGCGATACGCCGATTTCAGCTGACTTGCCGCGGACCGACGTACGCTTTCAAGAGCCTTGCGGGCTCTGCCCGGCGGTGGGGCGCGGGGCACGCAGGTGGGCCCGCTGCGCCAGCTCCGCCTCGTCGACGTACGTCAGCATCGGCTGACCGGGCGCGCACAGCATGAACACGACGAACTTGGTCGGAGCGTCCGGCAAGGCGTTGCCGTCCTGGTAGTGGATCACGTCGCCGCCCGGCTCCCAGAACGTCTCACCGGCCTCGACCACCCGCTCCGGCTCACCTTCGAGCTCGAACCGTATCGCGCCCTCGATCACGTAGCCGAAGGCCGGCCCCGCGTGGCGGTGCGGAGCAAGGCCGGGGTGGCCGGGAGACCACTCGACGAGGATGGTCATCCCCGAAGCACCCTCGGGGATGAAGGGCGGCTTGATGTCCGCCAGAATCTTGAATCCGGGCTCCGCCGCCGAGTCCTTGTTCGACATGGTCACCACACCTCCATGGGCCTGTTACCCGCATACGCGCAGGTCAGGCCATCAGCCGGGCAGCCTCGTCCCGACCGGGCCGGTCACGGCCGACTCCGGCGGCAAGCCGCACCATTCCGCCAGGGCGGAACGCAGGCCGAGGACACGGGTGGCGGGATCCGCGGCGGTGCTCGCCCAGGCGACGTAACCGTCCGGACGGACCAGCATGGAGGGCAGGCGGGCGCTTCTCGGCGTGGCGTGCCTGACCCGCGCCGGCGGAAGCACGGCGGGCTCGTCGGCGGGGGCCAGGAGCACGAAGCGCCCGTCGCGCAGCGCCTCGTACAGCCGGCTCGCGTCGCCGGTCAGGAGGACGTCGGGGACCCGCCGCCCGACCAGCGGGTGCGCTCCCCGGGGCGCGGAGTAGGAGATCGCGAGGCCGGAGATGGCCTCCCGCAGCCGGCGGGCGGCCGGCGGGAACCGGTTCATGATGATCGGGAGCGTCGCCCGCAGGACCCTGTCACGCCGCGTACGGGCCAGGGCCGTGGTGAGCAGGCGGCCGCTGAGCCGTACGATCATGCCGCCCACCGGATGCCGTTCGGCGTGGTAGGTGTCGAGCAGGCCCTCCGGCGCCCAGCCCTGGACCGCCGCGGCGAGCTTCCAGCCGAGGTTGGCCGCGTCCTGCATGCCGGTGTTCATCCCCTGCCCGCCCGCGGGGGAATGCACGTGCGCGGCGTCGCCCGCCAGGAACACCCGGCCGACGCGGTAGCTGGGAACCTGCCGCTCGTCGCTGTGGAACCTGGTCAGCCAGCGCACGTCGTGCAGGCCGAGGTCGTCGCCCATGACGCTGCGGGTGATGTCACTCACCTCCTGGAGCGTGACCGGCGCGCTGCTGGGAAGCTGCCGCCGCCGGTCCCAGGCGATGATCCGGAAGCGCCCGTCCCCGAAGGGGGCGACGAAGCAGAAGCCCTCGGCGCCGGTGTTGAGGCCCAGTTCCCGCGTCGGGGGCCGGCTGAGGCGCACGTCGGCCAGCATCACCGAGTCCACCGCGGAACGCCCGAGGAACGGAACGCCGAGCGCGTCCCGTACGACGCTGCGCACGCCGTCGGCGCCCACCACGAATTTCGCGCGCCGGCTGTGGATGGTGCCGTCGATGCGCATGCTCACGTCCACGCCGTCGGCGTCCTGGCGGAGACCGACGGCCTCGACCCCGCGCATGACCTCCAGGCCGAGCCTGGAGGCACGGTTCTCCAGCACGTGTTCGGTGTTGTACTGCGGGGTGCACAGCAGGAACGGGAACCGCGACCGCAACCGGGACAGGTCGATCTCCAGGTTGCCGAACATCGACATCGTCCCGAAGATCGCGCCCGTCTCGATCAGCTCGTCGGCCACGCCCCGGGCGTCGAGCTGTTCCAGCGTCCTGGCGTGCACGACGAACGCCCGCGACAGCTTCGACCCTCGAAGCTCCCGATCCACGATCATGCACGCGACGCCTCTCGCGGCGAGGTCGCCCGCGAGCAGCAGACCCGTCGGGCCGGCTCCGACGATCATCACCTCGGTGTCAAAGAGCGCCATCAGCGTCTCCCGTCTCCTCTGAGCGCCTTGCGACGCGATCGCCCGGGAGGAGACGGCGACTCGCTGTTATGAATGCATTCCCTTCATGGTACGACCGGGCTGTTCAGGAGCCCGGGCGGGCCGCCGCGGCGGGCCGCCCGGAGGGAGGTAAGTCCGCGGCCTTGGG
>NZ_JBSGFQ010000198.1:0-15472 GCF_053603495.1 Nonomuraea sp. NPDC004186
CGGGCGAGCTGGCGATCGGCGGCGCCGGGGTGGCCCGCGGATATGCCGGGCTGCCCCGCCGCACCGCCGCCGCCTTCGAGCCCGACCCGTACGGCGAGCCCGGCGCCCGGCGCCTGCGCACCGGTGACCGGGCGCGGTGGCGCTCGGACGGGCAGCTGGAGTTCGTGGGCCGCCTGGACGACCAGGTCAAGGTGCGCGGCGTGCGCATCGAGCCCGGCGACGTGGAGGCAGCCCTGCGCGAGCACCCCGGCGCCGGGCAGGTGGCCGTGGCCGCGCGCGGCGAGGACCTGGTGGCGTACTTCACCGGCCCCGCCGCCCCGGCCGAGCTGCGCGCGCACGCCGCGGGCCGGCTGCCGAGGGGCTTCGTGCCGACCCGGTGGTCACGGCTGGCGGAGCTGCCGCTCACCTCCCGGGGCAAGCTCGACCGGGCGGCGCTGCCCGAGCCGGACCGGGTCACCGGGACGGACTACACGGCGCCGCGCACCGACAGCGAGGCGCTGGTCGCCGAGATCTGGGCCGAGGTTCTGGGTCTCGAACGGGTCGGCGTGCTGGACGACCTGCTGGAGCTGGGCGGGCACTCGCTGATGACCACTCGGGTCGCGGCGCGGTTGCGGGCGATGCTGGAGGTGGAGGTGCCGATCCGGGTGGTGTTCGGCTGCGGCACCGTGGCCGAGCTCGCCGGGGCCGTCGAGGACCTGCTGATCGAGGAGATCGACGCGATGAGCGAGGAGGACGCGCGGCGCGCCCTGACCGGGCCGTCCGGGCTCAGGGAGTGATCGTCTTCCGGATGGCGTTCAGGAACATCGCCGCCTCGCGCCCGTTGACGAGGCGGTGATCGAACGCGAGCCCGAGGGTGACCGTGGTGCGTTTCACGACATTCCCGGCGGAGTCGAGGGCGAACTCGTGCTGCGGCGCGCACAGCGACAGCGCGCACGTCTGCCCGGGGAACACGATCGGCACGGCGAGGAGCACGGCCGTGTCGGTGTGCAGGGTGACGACGATGTTCCCGCCCGCCAGGTCGCCCTCGCGGAACGCCGCCTGTGCCGCCTTCGTCCGGTACGCCGTGAGCCGCTCCGCGATCTCCTTGACGGACAGGCGGTCGGCGTCGCGCAGCACCGGGACGTACAGGCCGTTGCCGACGTCCACGGTGACGCCGACGTTCGGCGCCGTCGAGGGGCGTACGGCCAAGGGGTCGGCTGCCACCGGCTCGGCGAAGCACATCGGGAACCGCCCGTGCAGCGACGCGACCGCCGAGACCAGCAGCTCCGGCAGCCCGATCAGCGCCCTGGCCTCCTTGCTGAGGGCGCGGGCCCGGGCGATCGCGGGGCCGGCGTCCAGCTTCACGGCGGTGAAGGCGGCCGGGATCGTCTGGTGGGAACGGGTGACCGCGGCGGCCACGGCCCGCTGAACGGCCGGCAGCGGCTGCGCATCGCCTGTGCCGGTTTCCAGCGTGCCGGTTTCCAGCAGGGCCAGCACGTCGGCGCGCTTGATCAGCTTCTTGCCCAGCGCGCGGATCCGGGCCGGGTCCACGCCGTGCTCGTCGATCAGCGCCTGGGCGGGCGCGGTGACGATCGGCCCCCCGGCCGCCGCACCGGGGTCGGGGGCCGCCGGCGGGGGTGCCGAGCCGTCGGAGATGTGCGCGATCACGTCCCCGGGCCGGCAGGTGGCGCCGGTCTCCGCCGTCCGCCGAAGTACGCCGTCGGCCTCGGCCATCAGCTCCTCGGCCGCCTTGGAGGTCTCCAGGACCACCACCGGATCGCCCTTCACCACCCCCGCGCCGTCCTCGGCCAGCCACTCGACCAGCAGGTACTCGGTGTCGTTGTTGTTGAGCTTGGGCACGCGCAGCTCGGTCAAGGCAGGAGCTCCTGTACGGCGCGGACGATGGCGGTGTCCTGCACCAGCACGTCACGCTCGAGATGGGCGGCCGCCGGGATCACGCTTGCCGCCGAGTGGACGAGGGACACGGGACGCCGCAGGCGCCCCCAGAGCCGGCTGTGCACCTGGTGCGCCACCTCGGCCCCCCAGGTGCCGCCCGCGGTGCTCTCCTCGGCGACGACCACGGCGCCGGCCCGCTCCAGCAGCGGCGACAGCGGGGCCACGTCGAAGGGGTACAGGCGCCGCGGCACGAGCAGCAGGCAGGAGATCTCCCGCTCCAGCAGCAGCGTGCGCATCGCGGCCAGGGCCCGGTGCGCCAGCCCGCCCGGCGCGATGATCACGCAGTCGGCCTGCTCGGGATCGTCCACGTACACCCTGGCCACCCCGCCGGCCCCGGGCAGCACGTCGTACTGGAACAGATCGTCCGCGACCCCGCCGCCGAAGAGCTGCCGGGTGTAGAGGATCTTGTCCTCGAACAGCAGGCACGGCTCGCCGCGCGCGAGCATCTCGCCGAACAGCTCGCGATGGTCGTCGAAGGGGGACACCTCGTACACCGCGAGCCCGGGGACGCCGATGAAGTGCTTCTGCAGGCTCTGGCTGTGCGTGGGGCCGTAGCCGCGACCGCCCCCGGACGGGCAGCGCACGATCAGCGGCAGCCGCAGCGGCCTGCCGTACATGGAGACCGATTTACTGGCGAAATTCACGATCTGGTCGAAGGCCAGGGCCACGAAGTCGGAGAACATGATCTCGACGATGGCCTTGCCGCCCGCGAGGGCCAGGCCGCCGGCCACGCCGACGATGCCGTTCTCGCTGATCGGGGTGGCCAGCACCCGGCCGGGGAAACGGCTGGACAGCCCTTTCGTGATCTTGAACGCCCCGCCGTACGGGTCGAGCACGTCCTCGCCGAGCACCCGCACGGACGGATCCTCGGCCAGCACCTCGTGCAGCGCCCGGTTGAGGCTCTCCGCGACCCGCATCGCCTCAGCCCTCCCGCGCCGACAGCGGCCGCCCGAGCACCTCACCGGCCACCACCTCGACGAACGCGCGCGCCTCCGCGTCCAGGCGGGCGAAGCGGGGGGAGCCGCCCTGGCGCGGGTACCAGTCGTGGTCGCGGGCGCGCCGGATCTCCTCGGCGGAGCGGGTGTCGTCGCCCTTGCTGTGCGGCCCGATCCGGTGCGTGGCGAACTCCACCACCAGCGGCCCCGCGCCCTGCCTGGTCCGCTCGAACAGCGGCCGCAGCGCGTCCCGGATCTCGTGCGGATGCCGCGAGTCCACGTGCAGGAACCGGCACCCGAACGCCCGCGCCCGATCCCCGATCGTGCCCGCCAGCTGCGCCGACGTCGGCGTGGTCTGCGCGATCCCGTTGTTCTCGGTCGCCACGACCAGCGGCAGTCGCCAGAGCGCGGCCATGTTGAGCGCCTCGTACACGGCGCCCTCGCCCCACGTCCCGTCGCCGATGTACGCCAGCGCCAGCGCGCCCGGCTCGGCGTCCCGCAGGTGCAGCGCCACGCCCGCGGCGACCGGCAGGCTCTCGCCCTGGATCCCGGTGGACAGGTAGCGGCCGGACAGGATGTGCTGGCTGCCGCCCACGCCCCCGCAGACCGCGCCCTCCCGCCCGGTGATCTCCGCGAGCAGTCCGTACGGATCCCGGAATCGTGCCAGGTAGTGGCCGTGTCCGCGATGATTGCTGAAGACGTGGTCCCGCTCGCCCAGCAGCGGCGTGAGCGCGACCGGCACGTACTCCTGCCCCAGGCAGGTGTGGGTGGTGCCCTGCACGAGCCCTTGGCCGAACAGGTCGAGCAGCTTGCGTTCGAAGTGCCTGATCAGCAGGAGCAGCCCGAGGTCGTCGTCGGACAGGTCCTCCGTGATCTCTTCCAGCAGGCGTTCCGGCACGATTGGCACTCCTTGAGGGGGAATGGTGGTTTTGGGAGCGCTCCCACAAATTCTATCGATCACCATGAGGAGCGGCAATGGTCGGACGGGGAGCTTTCCAGACTGTCAAATGCCGAGAATGAAGGGCCGGTGCCACGTGTACTGATCGCCCACCGTCCGCTTCCGGTCACATGGCGTCGCGATGGGGGATCTTGACCGGCCTCCGGCGTAAAACCTAGGCTTCGGTGGGAGCGTTCCCAACCTTCGAGGTGACCCCCACGTGAGCCCCGACCTCGAGCGCGAGAAGCTGCGGCGCCGCCTGGCCACGCTGCCCCCCGAACGCCGTGCGGCCCTGCGCAGGGCGCTGCTCGGCGGCCGGGACCAGCGCACCTGGCCGCTGTCCACCGGGCAGGAGCGGCTGTGGTTCCTGCAGCGCTTCGATCCTGACGACTGCGCCTATCACATCACCTGGCCGGTACGGCTGCGCGGCCCCGTCGACGAGACCGCACTCGCCGCGGCGTTCACCGCGATCGCCGCCCGGCACGAGGTGCTGCGCACCCGCTTCGTCCTGGACGGCGACCTGCCCGCGCAGGTCGTGGACGAGCCCGGCGAGGTACGGCTGGACCGCCTGGATCCCGCCTCCGCCGACCTCGGACAGGCGGTCGCCGGCTACGCGGGGCGGCCGTTCGACCTCGCGGCGGCCCCCGCGTGGCGGGCGGGCCTGCTGCGCCTGGCCGCCGACGACGCCGTCCTGTGCATCGTGCTGCACCACATCGTGGTCGACCACTGGTCGCTCGACGTGCTCATGCGCGAGCTCGGCGAGTGCTACCGCGCCCACCGGGAGGGCCGTGCGCCCCTGCTGGACGAGCTGCCCGCGCAGTACCGCGACTTCGCCGCGGCCGAGCGGCGGCGGGCCGAGGAGGGCCGGGACCACCTGGACTACTGGACCGGACGGCTCGCCGGGGCACCCCCGCTCGACCTGCCCCTCGACCACCCCCGCCCGGCCCGCTGGACCGGCCGCGGCGCGAAGGCGGCCGTGGCCGTGCCGGACGCGGACGTCACCCGCCTGGAACTCCTCGCGCGCGCCCACCGGGCCACCCCGTTCATGGCCCTGCTCGCCGCGTGGCAGGTCACGCTGGGCGCGGCCGCCGGGCAGGACGACTTCTGCGTGGGCGTGCCCGTGGCCGGCCGGGACCGGCCCGAGCTGGCCCCGCTGATCGGCTACTTCTCCACCACGCTCGTCGCGCGGGCCGACCTGTCGGGGGACCCGACCTTCGGCGAGCTGCTGCGGCGTACCCGGATCAGCACCATGAAGGCCCTCGCCCACGCCGGAACCTCCTTGGACCGCATCCTCGGCGCGCTGCGGGTGCCGCGCGACCTGAGCCGTCCGCCGCTGTGCCAGGCGATGTTCAACCTCACCCACAACCTGCCCACCGGCGACCTGCTCCGCACCGAGCTGGGGGACCTGGTCGTGGAGGTGTGTCCGCAGCCCGACCTGGGCCGGGCCCGGGTGGAGGTGTCCCTCGACGTGTACCGGGGGCCCGAGGGGATCGGCGGCTGGCTGGAGTACGCGACCGACCTGTTCGACGCCGCCACCGCGCACCGTCTGGTGGAGGCGTTCGCCCGCGTGGTGACGCGCGCGGGCGGCGACCCGAGCCTGCGGCTGTCCGAGCTCGGAGCAGCGGTCCGGAACTAAGGAGAGCGCCATGCGGCTTTCGGTGGACTTCGCCTCCGGCCGTTCCGGCACGGCGGAGCTCGCATGGGGACAGCGGGACGTCTGGACGGCCATCCAGGGGGTGGGGCCGGACGCACGCTACTTCAACGTGCCCCGGCTGCTGACCGTCCCGGGCGCGGGAGGCCCGCGCCATCCCAGGGCCGTGGCGGCCGCTCTGGCCGAGGTGATGGGCCGGCACGACGCCCTGAGATCCGTGGTACGGCTCGGCGCGACCGGGCCGTACCAGGAGGTGGCGGCGGCCGGGACCCTGGCGATCGAGCTGGTCGAGGCCGCACGCGGCGACGTGGACGATGCCGCGGCCGGACTTGTCGCCCGTCTGGCCGGGCGACCCTTCGGCGACGGCGAGCAGCCGCTGCGCGCCGGGATCGTGGTCTGCGACGGCGTCGTCACCCACGTGGCGCTCGTGATGAATCATGTCGTCGCGGACTGGCGCGCGGCCGACGTCGTGGTACGCGATCTGCGGATGCTGCTGCTCCGCGGAGTGATCACGCGGCCGCCGTCGTCGCAGTTGCTCGACCTGGTACGGGAGGAGGAGGCGGCCTCGGCCCGTTCGGACCGGTCGATCGCCCAGTGGGAGGCGCTGCTGCGGACCGTACCGTCCGCCATGTTCCCCACCGTGGTCAGCAGCGGCGCGACGCCGAGGTTCGCGCGGGCCGTGCTGTCCTCGCCCCGGCTCGACCACGCCGCACAGGTGCTCGCCCGCCGCACCGGCGTCAGCACCGCCACAGTCCTGCTGGTGGCGGTCGCCATGCTGCTGCGCGAGCTGACCGGGCACGAGGTGTCCGCGATCACCCCGATCGTGCACAACCGCTTCAACAGCCGGACCCGGGGCCTGGTCACCAGCCTGAATCAGCTGGGACTGTTCACCCTGGGCCCGTGCGGAAGCCTTGCCGAGACCCTCGTGAGCGCGTATTCGGCGGTTCTCGCGTCTTACCGGCGCGCCCGCTTCGACTCGCTGGCCCTGCACGCGATGGTCGACCGGATGAGCGCCGACCGAGGCGTCCCCATGTTCCCGTTGTGCTGCTTCAACGACCTGCGCCCCGGCGAGGATTCGGGTGGCTCCGACCGCGCGGACGGGGAGTCCGAGCTGGAATGGCTGCCCGGCATGGACCGGCGCAGCTGCGACTTCTGCGTGGCCCTGATGCGCTGGAAGGGCACGCTCGGTGTGGAACTGAGCGCCGACACCGCCCGCCTGCCCGAGGGCGAGATGGCCGGCCTCCTGTACCGGCTGGAGTCCTTCGTGGCCGGGTCGGCTCACTCTTGATGAGGGCTGAGTCCCGCCACGGCCAGGCCGAGCAGCCGGGCTGACTCGGCGGCGGGGTCCGGGTGGTGCTCCGTGGCCAGGGCGATGCCGGTGATCAGGGTGAGCAGGTCGTCGATGGTCACCCCCGGTGCCAGCGCGCCGTCGTCCGCGGCGCGCCGCGCCAGCGGCTCGCCCGCCTCGGTGAGCTGCGCCGAGGCGCAGTGCTCCTGCGTCTCGCCGGGACCGGTCGCGCGGTCGCGGGTCAGCGCGATGGCCAGCCCCCGGATGGTCGCGGCCTGCGCGGTGACGGCGCTCAGCCACTCCAGCAGCGCGGCCCGGGTGTCGGGCCGGCCGGTCAGGTCGCGGGCGTGGGCGCACAGGGTCTCGACCCGTTCGCGGAAGACCGCCTCCAGCAGTGCTTGGCGGGTGGGGAAGTGCCTGCGCACGGTGCCGGATCCGACTCCGGCAGTGCGGGCGATCTGCTCCAGGGACGCGTCGGCGCCGTACGTGGCGATCGCCTCCTCGGCCACGGCGAGCAGGAGTGCGTAGTTGCGGCGGGCGTCCGCGCGCTGGGGGGTCATGGCGTCACCTCACAGTTTGCTAAGTGGCGGGGTCCGCCGTATCTTACCGAAATATAAGCGGCGGGGGCCGCCGTTTAATATCCCTGGAGGAGCCACATGTCCACCGATCCCGCACCCGTCCTGGTCACCGGAGCCACCGGACAGCAGGGCGGCGCCACCGCCCGCGCCCTGCTCGCGGCGGGCGTCCCCGTACGGGCGCTGGTCCGCGACCCCGCGACCGACCGGGCCAGGGCCGTCGAGGCGCTCGGCGCCGAGCTGGTCACCGGCGACCTCCACGACCGCGACTCCGTGATCAGGGCCGCGCGAGGAGCCCGGGCCGTCTTCTCGGTGCAGATGCCCGCGGTGAAGGACGGCGCCTTCGACTTCGCGGGCGAGCTGACCCAGGCCGTCAACCTCGTCGAAGGCGCGCTGGCCGCGGGCGTGCCGCAGTTCGTGCACACGTCCGTCTCCGGCGCGGGGCAGCACATCGAGGCGCCCGGCTGGGCCGAAGGGCGCTGGGCGTCGATGGAGCCCGTCTTCGCCGCCAAGGCCGGCGCCCAGGATCGGGTACGCGAGGCGGGTTTCACACACTGGTCGATCATCAAGCCGGGCTTCTTCATGGAGAACTTCCTCCCGTCCGTGGCGTACCTGCTCCCGCGCGGCGTCGAGGGCGGCCTGGCGACCGTGCTGAAGCCGGGCACCCGGCTCTCCCTCGTCGCGGTCGAGGACATCGGCACGGCGGCCGCGGCGGCCATCGCCGCGCCGGAGCGGTTCGACGGGGTCGAGCTGGAGCTGGCGAGCGACTACCTGACGATGACGGACATCGCCAAGGCGCTCTCCCGCGCTCTGGGCACCGAGCTGACCGCGCCCGACATGACCGTCGAGGAGGCGGTCGCCGCGGGCATGCCCGGCTATGGCGTCGATTCACACGAGTTCCTCAACGTGGTCGGGCAACCCGCCCGCCCGGAGTACGCGCGGGCGCTCGGCCTCCCGCTCACGACCCTCGAGGAATGGGCGCACGAACACCTGCGGGCCGCTCAGTAGTCCTTGAGGGTGATGGCGTTCGCGGCGGCGTTGAGCGGCTTCAGGATCGGGCGCAGGGCCAGGTCCTTCCACGGCAGGTGGCTGACCATCCGCATCATGGTGGTCTGCATGCGGATCTGGCGGGTGCTGCCGGCCACCATCTGCTTGGCGTTGCTCTCGCCGAGGCTGAGGTTCACGTCGACGTACCCGCTCATCTCCTCCTGGTAGCGGGCGAACGCCACCCGGTGGTCGCCCCCGGCGGCCTTCAGCTCGCCGGCCAGCACGTACGCCCCCACGAGGGCGAGGCTGGTGCCCTGCCCCGACAGCGGCGACGGGCTGTGCGCGGCGTCGCCGACCAGCGCGATCCGCCCGGCCGACCAGCGGTCCAGCCGGACCTGGCTGGCGGAGTCGAAGTAGAAGTCGGGGGAGTGCGGCATGGCGGCCAGCAGCGTGGAGCTCTCCCAACCGGCGCCGGCGAAGGTCTCGGCGACCAGGCGCTGTTGTGCCGCGACGTCGCGGCGGTCGGGCAGCACGGCGGGGGTGGGGAAGATGAACTGGGCCTTGGCGGCGGACTGCCGGGTGCTGTAGAGGTTCACGACCTTGCCCGGCGTCGGGTAGATCAGCTCCCAGCGGTCGAGGCCGAGGTGGTTGGGCACGGTGAACACGCACGCGTGCATGCCGAGCGGGCGCACGAACTTCGCCTCTTCGCCGAAGGCCTGGGCCCGCAGGTTCGAGTGCAGCCCGTCGGCGCCGATCACGAGGTCGAACATGCGCGGCGCGGAGCGCGCGAAGGTCACCATGACGCCGTCGTGGCCCTGGGTGAGGCCGGTGATGCTGTCGCCGAACAGGTACTCCACGCCCTGCTTGGTCGCGTCGTACATGATGCGGGCCAGGTCGCCGCGCAGCACCTCGTCGTCGCCGGGGGCCCGCAGGCCGATGAGGTCGGGGCCCAGGGTGGCGAGCGGCTTGCCGGCCGCGTTCACCCAGGCGCCGCCGCGCATCCGCGTGCTGTACCGCTTGACGGCCGGGGTGAGGCCCATCCGGTCGACGACGTCCATCGCCACGCCGCGCAGGTCGACCTTGTAGCCGCCTTCCCGCAGCGCCGGGGCCAGCTCCACGACGGTCGGGGTGAAGCCGTACCGCTGCAACCAGTACGCGAGGGCGGGGCCGGCCACGCTGGCGCCGGAGATCAGGACCGTCTTGTTCACAAGGTGCTGTGTCATGGCGACAGCGTCGCCGGTCCCGCTCGCCAGGCGCTCACCAAGCGCTCACCGTCACTCACCGGCCAGGTCGAGCACCTCCTCGGTGCTCAGCCCGCGGCCCCGGTGACGTGCTTCGGCGTACCGGCCGGGCCCGAGCGCGCGTTCGGCCTCGGCGGCCGTCTCGTCCACGTCGCGGTCGGCGACCAGCTCCGCCCCGCGCAGGGACGCCGCCGCGCCGATGAGCGTCGCGGCCCGTTCCGCGTCACCGGCCAGCAGCGCGGCCCCCGCGAGGCCGTCCACCGCGTCCGCGGCGGCCGGCAGGTTGCCGCTGCGCACGGCCGTCTCGAGGGCGGCGCGGTGGTGGGCGCGGGCCTGCGCGGCGTCCCCGTCCATGGCGGCGGCCCAGCCGAGTCCGGTGAGGATGCGGGCACGGATCCGGCTCCCGGTGATCGAGGCGTCTCCGCAGCCGGCCAGCGCCGCCTCGTACAGCTGCCGGGCCTGGTCGGGTTCGCCGGATCGGCGGGCGAGGTCGGCGAGGCCACGGCGGGCGTCGGCGAGCAGGTCCGGCGCGCCGACGGCGCGGGCGACCTCGGCGGCGCGCTCGTAGCCGGTCCCGGCGGCGGTGAGGTCACCGTCCTGGGCCAGCAGGTCGGCGCGGCGGGTGAGGAGGTCCGCGGCGTCCTCCGTACGGCCCAGCTCCTCGATGAGCGTGATGGCCTCGTCCATCCAGGCGACCGCGCGGGCCCGCTCACCGCGCCAGGCCGCGATCCCGGCGAGCTTGTCCAGCGAGTTCGCGATCGCCCAGCGGTCGCCCGACGTGCGGAAACCGGCCAGCGCGGCGGTGAGCGCGTCCTCGGCGGCGGAGGTCCGACCGCCGAGCAGCAGCCGCAGTCCGTCGCCCATGCGCAGGAACGCCTGCGACCACGGGTCGGTGTCGAACAGCCGGTGCTGAAGCGCGGGATCGACGTCGAGCAGGCGTCCGGCCATCGAGAGCAGGAACACGACGTGGGGCCGGCGCAGTGGCCGGTCGTGCGCGGCGAGGCCGGCGGCGGCGCGGTCCAGGTGGTCGCGCAGGCCGGCATCGGTGGAGTTGCCGGTCGCGGCGGCGGTCACGACGCAGCACGCGTACTCCTCGACCTTCTCCGCACCGGGAGCGTGTTCGCCCAGCAGCCGGGCGGCGAGCGGGGCGGCCTCGCCGCGCAGGCCGCGCAGCCACCAGAACCAGGACAGGGCCGCGATCAGCCGCGCGGCCAGCGGCGGGTCGGCGGTGACGGCCCAGCCCAGTGCGGCCAGCAGGTTGCCGTGCTCGGCGTCCAGCCGCGCGAGCCGATCCAGCTGGCCGGGCCCCCGCAGGTGGTGGTCGGCGGCTTCGGCCAGCGCGGTGAAGCACTCCGCGTGCGCTCGCAGGCATTCCTCCCGCTCCCCGGTCTCGGCGAGCCGCTCCGCGCAGTACTCGCGCACCGTCTCCAGCATCCGGTAGCGGCCGTCGTGTGCCTCGACGAGCGACTTGTCCACCAGGCCGGCCAGCACGGCCGCCACGTCGTCGGACCCGGCCGGCCCGTCCAGGCCGCAGACCCGCTCCGCGTCCGCCAGGGTGGCGCCGCCCGCGAACACGGTGAGCCGGCGCGCGAGCGCCTGCTCATCCGGGTCGAGCAGCTCCCAGCTCCAGTCGACCACCGCGCGCAGTGTCTGATGCCGGGGCGCCGCGGTGCGCTCGCCGCGTGACAGCAGCCGGAACCGGTCGGCCAGCCGCGCGTCCACCTCGTCCAGGGTGAACGAGCGCAGCCGGGCCGCCGCCAGTTCGATGGCCAGCGGCAGCCCGTCGAGGGCGGCGCAGATCCGCCGCACCGCGCCGATCGTGGCGGCGTCCACGACGAACCCGTGCCGTACGGCGGCGGCCCGGTCGGCGAACAGCCGCACCGCCGGGCAGGCCAGCGCCTCGGCGAGCGCGGCATCGGGTGCGGGCACGGCCAGCTGCCCGACCGGGAAGAGGACCTCACCGGTGATGCCGAGCGCCTCCCTGCTGGTGGCCAGGATCCGCAGCGCGGGGCAGGCGGCCAGCAGCCGGTGCGCGAGCCCGGCCGCGCTCGCGACGACCTGCTCGCAGTTGTCCAGAATCACCAGCACCGGCCGGTCGGCCAGCGCCGCGACGAGCCGATCCTCCGGCGGTCCCGACTCGCGCAGGCCCAGCGCGGCGGCCATGGCCGGCGCCACCTGCGCCCCGTCGCTCAACGCGGACAGGTCGACGAAGCACACCTCCCCGGACACCCGGCCGCTCGCCTCCACCGCCAGCCGCGTCTTGCCGGTGCCACCCGGACCGGTCAGCGTGACCAGCCGTGATCCGGCCGGCAGCGCCGCGAGCTCGCGCAGCTCCTCCGCCCTTCCGACGAAGCTGGTGAGCTGGGCCGGCAGCCGCCGGAGCGCGGGGGCGGCCGCCGGTTCGGCGCGCAGGATGGCCAGGTGCGCCTCGGCCAGCTCGGCGGACGGATCGACGCCCAGCTCGTCGCCCAGGAACCGGCGGGCCTGCTCGTACGCGGCGAGCGCCTCCGCCTGCCGGCCACCGGCGTACAGGGCCCGCATCAGCAGCGCCCGCGCCCGTTCCCGCAACGGGTGCGCGTCCACCAGCTCCGTCAGCTCCGCGGCCACCGCGTGGTGCTCGCCCAGCGCGAGCGCGGCCTCGGCCCGGTCCTCCACCGCCGCCAGCCGCTCCTCCAGCAGCCGGGCGGCCGCCGCCTCGGCGAACGGCGCGTCCAGCACGTCGGCGAGCGCCGGCCCGCGCCACAGGTCCAGCGCCTGACCCAGCACCATCGCGGCGCTCGCCGGGTCCCCGCCGGCCAGCGCCTGCCTGCCCTGCCCGGCCAGCCGGGCGAACCGGTGCGCGTCCACCGCGTCGAGGTCGACCGCGAGCCGGTAGCCCGCCGGTCCGAACTCCACGGCCGCCCCGTCACGCAGTCCTCGCCGGAGCCGGGAGACCTGCGACTGCAGCGCGTGCGCCACGTCGGCGGGCGCGTCCTCGCCGTACAGGCCGGCGGCCAGCCGCCCGACGCTCACCGGGCGACCGGCCTCCAGCAACAGCATCGCCAGCAGCGACCGCACCTGCGGGCCGCCCACCGCCACCGGGCCCCCGTCGGGCAGGCGCGCCTCAACCGGACCCAACACGCCGAACCGCATCAAAAGCCCCCGGCTTCGCACATGCCGGCAATTATCCCAGCCGCGGGCCGCTCAGCGCTCCGAGGTGGTCTCCCGTACCCAGGGCAGCGCCGGCCGCTCGACGAGCGGCAGGGCGGAGACCGTCACTTCGACGAATCCTGAAATGGGGCCAAGCGCCGACTTTCCCCCATTACGGTGCGAGAAATGAACGCTGACCAGTTGCATGAATACGCGAACCAATTGCGTGACAATTTCTTGCGACTGCAGGATCAATCCCTGGAACTGCACCAACGCGCCCGAGCCCTGCAGGTCACCCACAGCTCGCCCGACGGCCTCGTCACCGCCACCGTGGGCGCCCGCGGTGACCTGATCCGGCTCGAGCTCGACCCCCGGGTCTCCCGCCTGCGGGACAGCGGCAGGCTGGCCGGCCTCATCACCGCCACCGTGCAGCAGGCCGCGGCGATGGCCCAGGAGGAGATCGTGCGGATGTTCGCGCCCCTCGTCCCGCCGGAGCAGATGCGGGCCCACCTGGATGGCGACCTCGACAGCGTGCTGGGGCACCTGGACGACCGGCTGCGCGAGATCGGGTAGCGGATGGCCGAGCACGTACGCATGGAGCGGTCTCAGGTCGAGGCCGGGCTCAAGGGCTGGCAGGGCCACGCCGCCGGACTCGGTGACGCTCTGCGCGACGCCAGCGCCCGCATCGAACGGCTGAACGCCGCCGCCCCCTGGGGTGGCGACTCTGCCGGGCAGGAGTTCTACCGGGCTTACTCGGCCGAAGGAGGGCCCGACACGCTCATCGCCTGGGCCGGGCAGCTCATGAGGGACCACGAGGCCACCGGCGAGGATGTACGGCAGACCGTGGAGACCACGAGCGAGGCCGCCTCCGCGCCGAGGGGCGATCGCGTGTGAGCGTCCACGCGGGGGCGGAGCACAACCGCAGCACACCGGTCACCAGCCCGCCGGGCGCTGGCGACGACACGATCGGCAGCGGCGGTTACGCGACCGACGTCACGCCGGCCTGGGGAGAGGGCGCGCCCGAGTGGGTGGACGTCCTGATCTCGCTGGTGGCGGCCGGGCAGATGTGGCCGGAGGGCAGCGAGAAAGGCCTGGCGGAGCTGGCGGTGGCCTTCGACGACCTGTCGCGGGCGGCGCTGGCCGGGCAGGACGTGAGTTCGCGGGCCACGATGCTGGACGGGTGGTCGGGCGCGTCGGCCGACGCCTTCCGCGAGCACACCGACGAGCTCGCGTCGGGGGAGACGGGGCTGGCGGGGATGGCGCAGGCCGCTCGGGCGTATGCGCTGCAGCAGGACTCCTTCGCGCGCGCCACGCAGTACGGCAAGCTGTCCATCAACGTCGGCTACTGGATCACGGTCAGCGCGGCCGCCGTCGGGGTCATGGCGAGCTTTCTCACCGCGGGCGCGACCACACCGCTGCTCGCCGCGTACGCGCAGCGGCTGCGTACCTTCCTCAACCAGGTGTTCGGCTCCCTGGAACGGGCGGCGGGGGCCGGGCGCGGGCTCACGGCCGTCGCGCCGAAGCTCGCCGCCGTCCAGGCGGCCCAGTTCGGCGGGCGAAAACTCGGCCAGGGGCTGCTGGCCAGGGCGGTCACCAGCCACATGCTGCGCGAACTGCCGGAGGAGGTGGGCGAGGGCCTGCTCATGGACGGGCTCGCCCAGCGCCGGCAGATGGACCTCGGGACGCGTACGAGCTGGGACACCCGCATGACGGCCGCGAACGTCCTCGGCGACGCGACCGGCGCCCTGCTGGCGTCCCGGGTCGCGCCCGCGGTCTCGAAGTACGTCTCCGGCCTCCCCGGCCTGCGCCACCTCGACACCGCGGCCGGGGACGCCGGTGGGCCGGCGAACGTCCTCATGCGGTACCCCACCAAGGCCGCGAGCGCGGCCGCCACCAACGCGCTCGTCTCGGCCCCCGCCGGGATGATCTCCAACGGCGTCGTGTACGGCACCTGGCAACTCCCCACGATGGAGGGGCTGGTGGGCAGTATGGCGGCCGGCGCCGGCCGAGTGGGCACCATCAGCCCTCTCAGCACCGACGTCCTCTCCGCCCTCGCCAACCCGTCAACGGCCCTCGCCCGCTCGGAATTCACCGTCCGCGCCCAAGACCCCACCCCCTCGCCCTCGGCACCCACCGCCGGCTCCGGCCAGGGCGGGAGCGCCCAGAACACCGCCACCCACGGGGCCGGCGGGGTCGCCCCGATGACCACCACCCCGCCCACCCCGGCCGGCGACGCACACGGGACCGGTTCGACAGGCACCCCCCAGCGCAGCGGCCTCACCCCGACACCGGCCGGCGCCCCCACCGCGTCGGCCCCCACCGCGTCGGCCCCCACCGCGTCGGCCCAGACCGGAAGCGCACCTACCGGAGCACCACCAAGCACCACCTCCAGCGGCGCCACCCAGGCAGGCGCGACACCACAAGGATCAGCACAGAGCACCGGGTCCAGCGGGACCGCGCAGGCCGGCGCGGCGTCGCAGGGTGCGCCATCGGGCACCGCACCCGGGGGGACGGCGCAGGCGGGTACGGCACCGCAAGGATCGGCACCGGGCACCGCGTCCGGCGAAACGGGGCAAGCGGGTACAGCACCGGGCACCTCCTCTGGCGGGACGGGACAGGCTGGTGCGGCATCGCAAGGGGCGGGAACGAGCGGCCAGTCGGCGGCCGTTGGTTGGCGGGGGCGGGGCACGGCGCCGCCCCCCCCCCGCCGGCCCGCCGCCGGGAGCCCCCGCCCGCGGCGCGGGGGCGGGGCCCCCCCCCCCGGACGCGCCGCGCGCCCCCCCCCCCCCCCCCC
>NZ_JBSGFQ010000199.1:0-15249 GCF_053603495.1 Nonomuraea sp. NPDC004186
CAGCCCCACGAGCTGGCCGGCCGCGAGCGCCGCGCGCAGCTCGGGCTGGTCCACGCCGAGCTTCCTGGTGACCTTGCCGAGCATGTCGTTGGCGACACCAGTCCCGTCGTGTGCAGCACCGGGCGGCCGTAGTCGGGCACGCCCGAGCCGGTGGCGCGCTGGGCGATCCACGAGATGGGCGCCCCGACCGCCCGGGCGCCGGAGCACCGCGTGGGCGGCGTGTCGCCGAACCCCGACCAGCCCTGCTTGACCGCCCACGGCCGGGGCACCGCGCCGGGGATGCCGAACGTCTGGTCGAAGCCGTCGGTCCCGCACGGCGTGGACTGCCGCAGGTGCCCCAGGATCATGTCGCGGACCCTGGGCTCGGCCCTGTCGAGCAGGTAGCGGTACGTGCGCACGATGTCGTACGCGCTCAGCGAGGTGTAGCCCCAGAAGCCGGGCTTGGAGGCGGGCGGCGGCGCGGTGTCGGACAGGCCGAGCTTGCGCGCCATCCGCACGATGATCTGCCCCTTTCCGGCGCGGTCCCAGAACGCCGAGGCCGCGTCGTCGTCGCTGGAGCGCAGCATGATCTTCAGCAGCCGCGCGTCGGCGGCCGGCACGCTCTTGCGCCGCTCCAGGTAGTCGATCGCGATGAGGATCTTGACGACCGAGGCCGAGCGGAACTTCCGGTGCGCGTTACGCGTGGCCACGAACTTGCCCGCCTGCCGGTCGAACACCAGCCACGACGCCGTGGTGCCCACGGGCACCCGCGGGGCCGCCTGGGCGGGCGTGGCGAGCCCGACGACAAGGGGGACGGCCGCCATCGCGGCGGCCAGGGGCTTGCTTCGCATTCGCCTATACCTACCAAGCCTTGACCCGGCCAACAAAGCGGGTATAAACAAAGATGAAACCAACCCGAAACGGCGGTGAACCAACATCATGTACGCCGAGGAGCGGCACCAGGAGATCCTGCGGAGGGCGCGCGCCGCGGGCCGCGTCGACGTGGTGACGCTGGCCGCCGAGCTCGACGTGACCACCGAGACGATCCGCCGCGACCTGACGTCGCTGGAGCGGGCGGGCGTGCTGCGCCGGGTGCACGGGGGCGCCATCCCCGTCGAGCGCCTCGGGTTCGAGCCCGCGCTGGCCGCCCGCGACGAGGTGATGACGGCCGAGAAGGAGCGCATCGCCAAGGCGGCGCTGGCCGAGCTGCCCGAGGACGGTTCCGTGATCATCGACGCGGGCACCACGACGGGCCGGCTGGTCAAGGTGCTGCCCGCCGACCGCGAGCTCACCGTCGTGGTGAACTCGCCGCCGCTGGCCACCGCCCTGGCCGCCCGCCCCAACCTGCACGTGATCATGCTGGGCGGCCGGGTGCGCGGCAAGACGCTCGCCACGGTCGACGACTGGGCGCTGCGCCCGCTGGCCGACCTCAACGTGGACGTGGCCTTCATGGCGGCCAACGGCTGCTCGCTCGCCCGGGGCCTGACCACGCCCGACCCGGCCGAGGCGGCGATCAAGCGGGCCATGGTCAAGGCCGCCCAGCGCAGCGTGCTGCTGGCCGACCACACGAAGTTCACGAACACGTACCTGGCCAGGTTCGCCGGCCTGGACGAGATCGACGTGCTCATCACCGACACCGGGCTGGACGTCGCGCTCGCCGCCGACCTGGCGGCGGCGGGCCCGGAGGTGATCCGGGCATGATCCTCACCCTGACCCTGAACCCCAGCCTCGACCGCACCATCGAGATCGCCGCGCTCGACCGGGGCGCCGTCATCCGGGCCGCCGCCGCGCACCTCGACCCGGGCGGCAAGGGCGTCAACGTCTCACGTGCCCTGCTGGCCAACGCCGTGGCGAGCCGGGCGGTGGTGCCGTTCGGCGGCGACGAGGGCCGGCAGCTCGTACGGCTCCTCGCGGCCGAGGGGCTCGACATGGTCACCGTCCCGGTGGCCGGCCCGACCAGGTCGAACGTCACCCTGGCCGAGCCCGACGGCACCATCACCAAGATCAACGAGCCCGGCACGGCGCTGTCGGCCGAGGAGCTGGACACGATCGCCGACGCCGTGCTCGACGCCGCCCACGAGGCCGACTGGGTGGTCGCCTCGGGCAGCCTGCCGCCCGAGGTCCCGGCCGACGTCTACGCCCGGCTGTGCCGTAGGTTCGCCGAGGCGGGCATCCACATGGCCGTCGACACCAGCGGCCCGGCGCTCGCGTGCGCGCTCGGCGCCGCGCCCGCGCTGGTCAAGCCGAACCTCGAGGAGCTGTCCGCCGCCACCGGCATGCTCATCCGCCACCTGGGCGACGTGGTCGAGGCGGCCGGCAAGCTGCGGGCCGCGGGCGCGCGTACCGTGCTGGCCAGCCTGGGCGCCGACGGCGCGGTGCTCGTCGAGGAGCAGGGCATCTGGTACGGCGAGGCCGCCGTCACCGAGCCGCGCAGCTCCGTCGGCGCCGGGGACGCCATGCTGGCCGGTTTCCTGGCCGGCGGCGGGCGCGGCCCCGACGCCCTGGCACGGGCGCTGGCCTGGGGCGCCGCGGCGGTCCGCCTGCCCGGCAGCCGCATGCCCGGCCCCGCCGACATCGACCCCGTCGTCGTCGCCGTCCACCCGCCCGACCCGTCCCGCCCCCTCACCTCCCCCCTTGGCCCGCACAGCGGCTGATCAACTGCTCATCCCCCCGAAGGAGCAAGTCCATGGCCGACAGTTACACTCCCCCGGTCACCGGAACCGGTGTCAAGGCCACCATCCAGCGCATCGGCGGCCACCTGGCCGGCATGATCATGCCGAACATCGGCGCGTTCATCGCCTGGGGCCTGATCACCGCGCTGTTCATCCCGACCGGCTGGCTGCCCAACGAGACGCTCGCGAAGATGGTCGGCCCGATCATCTCGACCCTGCTGCCGATCCTCATCGCCTACACCGGTGGCCGGATGGTGCACGGGCAGCGCGGCGCGGTCGTGGGCGCGGTGGCGGTGATGGGCGTCGTGGTGGGCACGGACTCTCCGATGTTCCTCGGCGCCATGATCATCGGCCCGCTCACCGCCTTGATCCTGAAATATGTGGACAAGTTCACGGAGCAGCGGACCAAGGCCGGCTTCGAGATGCTCGTGGACAACTTCTCCGCCGGCATCGTGGGCGGCGCGATGGCCGTGGTCGGGATGTTCGGCATCGGCCCGATCGTCCAGACGGTCACCACCGCCGCCGGCAACGCGGTGAGCTGGCTCATCGGCCACAACCTGCTCCCCGTCGCCTCCGTGCTGATCGAGCCGGCCAAGGTCCTGTTCCTGAACAACGCCATCAACCACGGCGTGCTCGGCCCGCTCGGCGTCGCCCAGGCGGCGGAGACGGGCAAGTCGATCCTGTTCATGCTGGAGTCGAACCCGGGACCCGGCCTCGGGCTGCTGCTGGCGTACCTGCTGTTCGGCCCGCGCGAGTTGCGCCCGAGCACGCCCGCCGCCATGATCATCCACTTCTTCGGCGGCATCCACGAGATCTACTTCCCGTACGTGCTCATGAAGCCCCGCCTCATCCTCGCGGTCATCGCGGGCGGCGCGGCCGGCGTGTTCACGTTCATGGTCACCGGGGCGGGCCTGGTCGCCACGCCGTCGCCGGGCAGCATCTTCGCCTACATCGCGGTCACGCCGAAGGGCGGTTGGCTCGGCTCCAGCCTGGGGATCCTCGTGGCCACGGGCGTGTCGTTCGCCGTCGCCGCGATCCTGCTCGGCTTCGGCCGGGGCGAGAAGAAGGACGAGTCCGCGGACTCGCAGGAAACCGTCACCGAACCCGCCACCAAGGAGGCGTGAGCATGGCCGGCATCGACAGCAAGGACATTCACAAGATCATCGTGGCCTGCGACGCGGGCATGGGCAGCAGCGTGATGCTCGCCTCCACGCTGCGCAAGCAGCTCAAGGACACCGGCGTCAGCGTCGAGCACACGCCCGTCAACTCCATCCCCGACGACGCCGACGTGGTCCTGTGCCACGCCGGGCTGGCCGCCCGCGCCAGGGCCGCCGCCCCCGGGAAGGTCCTGGTCTCGTTCCAGATCTTCCTCGGCGACCCGGCGGTGACCCGGCTGGTCAACACCATCAAGAACGGCGGCACGGTCGATGCGTGACGGCCTGCTCGACCCGCGGGCCGTGCTGCTGAGCGAGAGCGCCCCCGACCGCGCCGCGGCCATCCGCCGGTGCGGGCGGGCGCTGGTCGAGGTGGGGGCGGTCGCGGAGCCGTACATCGAGGCGATGCTCGAACGGGAGCGGACGATCTCCACGTACGTCGGCGAGGGCGTGGCCATCCCCCACGGGACGAACGCCTCCAAGGAGGACGTCCGGCGCGACGCCATCTGCGTGGTGCGCTTCCCCGGCGGCATCGACTGGGACGGCGAGCAGGTCACGCTCTGCGTCGGCATCGCGGCCAAGGACGACGGGCACGTGCCGCTGCTGGCGGCGCTGGCCGAGATCCTGCTCGACCCCGACCGCGCCAGGACGCTGCGCGAGGCCACCGAAGTCTCACAAGTGATGAAGGAGCTCACAGCGTGAAAGTCGCCAGATTCCATGCTCCCGGCGACATCCGGATCGAGGACGCGCCGGAGCCCGTCGCCGGGCCCGGCGAGCTGAAGATCCGCGTACGGAACTGCTCGACGTGCGGCACGGACGCCAAGATCCTCAAGTTCGGGCACCACCACATCAGGCCGCCGCGCGTGATGGGCCACGAGATCGCCGGCGAGGTCGTGGACACGGGCGAGCGGGTGCAGGTGATCGCCGCGATCCCGTGCGGCGCCTGCCCGGAGTGCCTGCGCGGCCGCCTGACCGTCTGCCCGAACCAGGAGTCGATGGGCTACCACTACGACGGCGGCTTCGCCGAGTACATGGTGATCCCGGCCAAGGTGCTGGCCGTGAACGGCGTCAACGCCATCCCGCCGGGCGTCGGCTTCGCCGAGGCGTCGGTGGCCGAGCCCCTCGCCTGCGTGCTCAACGGGCAGTCGCTGGCGCGCGTGGGGGCGGGTGACGACGTGGTGGTGATGGGCGCGGGCCCGATCGGCTGCCTGCACGTACGCCTCGCGCGGGCGCGCGGCGCCGCCCGCGTCTTCCTCGTGGACGTCAACCCGCAGCGCCTGGCGATGGCCGCCGAGCTGGTACGCCCGGACGCGGCGATCGACGCCGACCCGGTCGAGCAGGTGTTCAAGCTGACCGGCGGGCGCGGCGCCGACGTGGTGATCACGGCGGCGGCCTCGGGTGCGGCGCAGGAGCAGGCGGTACGGATGGCGGCCCGGCAGGGGCGCATCAGCTTCTTCGGCGGCCTGCCCAAGGACGACCCGCTCGTCACCCTGGACTCCAACCTCGTGCACTACCGCGAGCTGACCATCGTCGGCGCGAACGGCTCCAGCCCGGCCCACAACGCCGAGGCGCTGCGGCTCGTAGCCTCGGGGGACGTGGTGGTGTCCGACCTCATCACCCACCGGCTGCCGCTGCCCCGGGTGCTCGACGGGATCGACCTCGTCAGCAGGGGCGCGGCCATCAAGGTCACTATTGAGCCCTAGGAGGTTCGGGATGGCACAGCGAACGGTGATCGTGGCCTCTGCCAGCGGCCTGCACGCCCGGCCCGCCAAGCTGTTCGTGCAGGCGGCGGCGCGGCTGGGGGTGCCGGTGACGGTGCGGCTCGGGGAGAAGGCGGTCCCGGCGAAGAGCATGCTCGGCGTGCTGTCGCTGGGGGCCGTGCGCGGCACGGAGGTGACGCTGGAGGCGGACGGGCCGGGGGCGGAGGAGGCACTGGACTCGCTGGCGGCGCTGCTCTCGCGCGACCTCGACGCGGAAGAGGCCCTCGATGCCTGACCGGCCCGCCTTCTCCGGTTCGGGCGGGCTGCTGACCGGCCTCGGGGTCAGCCAGGGGCGGGCGGCGGGGCCGACGATGCGGATGGCCGCCCCTCCGACGCTGCCCCCGCCGCGGCCGGTCGCCGACCCCGCCGCCGAGTCGGCCGCCGTCGCCGCCGCCCTGGAGGCGGTCGCCGCGGACCTCACCCGGCGCGCCGCCGGCGCCTCAGGGGAGGCGGCGGACATCCTCGAGGCGCTGGCGATGATCGCCGACGACCCGATGCTGCTGGAGGACGCCCAGGGCCGGGCCCAGGAGGGCATGGACGCCGCCCACGCGCTGGACGCGGCCTTCGCGCAGCACCGGGACACGCTGGCCGCGCTCGGCGGCTACCTGGCCGAGCGGGCCGCCGACCTCGACGACCTCAAGCACCGGGCCGTGGCGTTCGCGCTCGGCCTCCCCATGCCGGGGCTCCCCTCCCCCGGCCACCCGTACGTGCTGGTGGCCGAGGACCTCTCCCCCGCCGACACCGCGGGCCTGGGCCCGGACGTGCTGGCGCTGGTGACCGAGCGGGGCGGGCCGACGAGCCACACCGCGATCCTGGCCCGCGGCCGGGGCCTGCCCGCCGTGGTGGCCTGCAAGGGGATCATGGACGTCCCGGACGGCACCGTGGTCGGCGTGGACGGCCGCACCGGCGAGCTCGCCGTCGGCCTCACCGAGCGGGAGGCGGCCGAGGTCCAGGAGGCCGACCGCGCGGAGCGGGCCAGGCTGGCGGCCGGCCGGGGCCCGGGCCGGACGGCGGACGGCCATCCGGTGAAGCTGCTGCTCAACATCGGCTCGGCCGGGGACCTGCGGCCGGGCGCCGAGGGGGTCGGGCTGTTCAGGACGGAGTTCCTGTTCCTGGACCGTACGATGGCGCCGTCGTTCGAGGAGCAGGTGGCCGCGTACGCCGAGGTGTTCGCCCAGGCGGAGAGCGTGATCGTGCGGACGCTCGACGCGGGCACCGACAAGCCCCTGCCCTTCCTCGGCCTGCCCGGCGAGCCGAACCCTGCCCTCGGCGTGCGCGGCCTGCGCGTCGACCGGCTGCTGCCGGACGTCCTGGACACCCAGCTCGACGCCATCGCCGAGGCGGCCCGCAAGACGGGCGCCGAGGCGTGGGTGATGGCGCCCATGGTCACCACGACGGCGGAGGCGACCGGGTTCGCGCGGCGCGCCCGCGCCAGGGGCATCGCCAGGGTGGGCGCGATGATCGAGGTCCCGGCGGCGGCGCTGCGGGCCGGGCGGCTGCTGCGGGAGATGGACTTCCTCAGCATCGGCACCAACGACCTGGCCCAGTACACCTTCGCCGCCGACCGCCAGCACTCCGCCCTCGCCGACCTGCTCGACCCGCGCCAGCCCGCGCTGCTGGAGCTGATCGCCATGTGCGCCGCCGCGGGGCAGGAGGCGGGCAAGCCGGTCGGGGTGTGCGGGGAGGCGGCCGGAGACCCGCTGCTCGCGCCCCTGCTGGTGGGGCTCGGCGTGACCAGCCTGTCCATGGCCCCGGTGTGCGTCCCCGCCGTACGCGAGGCCCTGGCGGACCTCACGCTGGCCGACTGCCGCGAACGCGCCGCGGCCGCCCTCGCCTGACCGCGCCCGGGCTCCCCCAGGGGCCCTCGGCGCGCGTTCGCATGATGCCGCGACGCGCGTGCGGCCGCCCGCCTCCTTTCGGCTCCCTCAAAGGACACCAGCCACGTGCGGCGGGCCGCGGGGTCGCGGCGGTCAGGGGGTCGGCTGCGCGGCGGTGGCGCGGAAGGCGAGGTGATCGTCCTCGACGTCCACCGTCACCCGGCCCCCCTCCTCGATCTCCCCGGTCAGCAGCATCGTGGCCAGCCGGTTGTCCACCTCCCGCTGCACCGTGCGGCGCAGCGGCCGGGCCCCGAACTCCGGCTGGTAGCCGCGCTCGGCCAGCCAGTCCTTGGCCGCGTCCGTGACCTCCAGCGTGACGCCCTGCCCGCGCAGCCGCTGCCGGGTGCGCTCCAGCATCAGGTCCACGATCTGGCGCAGCTGTTCCTTCTCCAGCCGCTTGAAGATGATCGTCTCGTCGATGCGGTTGAGTAGCTCCGGCCGGAGCGAGTGCCGCAGCAGGTCCATGAGCCGGTCCTCGAGCTCCTTGACGTCGCCCGGCGAGTCCAGGATGAGCTGGGCGCCGATGTTGCTGGTCATGATGACGATCGTGTTGGTGAAGTCCACCGTGCGGCCCTGGCCGTCGGTGAGGCGGCCGTCGTCGAGCATCTGCAGCAGGATGTTCATGACGTCCGGGTGGGCCTTCTCGATCTCGTCCAGCAGGATCACGCCGTGCGGGCGGCGGCGGACGGCCTCGGTGAGCTGACCGGCCTCTTCGTACCCGACGTATCCGGGCGGCGCGCCGATGAGGCGGGAGACCGTGTGCCGCTCCTGGAACTCGCTCATGTCGATGCGCACCATGTGGTCCTCGCCGCCGAACAGCGCCGCGGCGAGCGCCCTGGCCAGCTCCGTCTTGCCGACCCCCGTCGGGCCGAGGAACAGGAAGCTGCCGATCGGGCGGTTCGGGTCCTTCAGGCCCGCCCGCGCCCGGCGTACGGCCTCGGCGATGGCGGTGACCGCCTCCTCCTGGCCGATCACGCGCTCGTGCAGGTGCTCCTCCAGCCGCATCAGGCGCTCGCGCTCCTGCTGGGTGAGCTGGGTGACCGGGATGCCGGTGCGGCGGGAGACGATCTCGGCGATGTCCTCGACCGTGACCAGGGGCACGCTGTCCGTGCCGTGCCGGGCGCGTTCGACCTCCGGCCTGATCTTGTCGATCTGCGTGGTGAGGTCCTTGGCGCGGTCGAAGTCCTCGGCGGAGACGGCCTGGTCCTTGTCCCGGCGCAGCGCGTCGAGCCGTTCCTCCAGCTCCCGTACGTCGGCGCCGGGCGTGCGCGAGCGCAGCCGCACCCGGGCGGAGGCCTGGTCCATGAGGTCGATGGCCTTGTCCGGCAGGAACCGGTCGGAGATGTAGCGGTCGGACAGGGTCGCGGCCGCGTCGAGCGCCTCGTCGGTGATGCGGACCTGGTGGTGCGCCTCGTACGCGTCCCGCAGCCCGGCCAGGATCTCGACCGTCTCCTCCACGCTCGGCTCGGCGACCAGGATGGGCTGGAAGCGGCGTTCGAGCGCGGCGTCCTTCTCGATGTTCTTGCGGTACTCGTCGATCGTGGTGGCCGCGATGATGTGCAGTTCGCCGCGGGCCAGGGCGGGCTTGAGGATGTTGGCCGCGTCCATGGCGCCTTCGGCGGCGCCCGCGCCGACCAGGTTGTGGACCTCGTCGATGAAGACGATGATCTCGTCGGAGTGCGCGCGCACCTCGTCGATGACCTTCTTGATGCGCTCCTCGAACTCGCCGCGGTACTTCGTCCCGGCCACCATGCCGGTCAGGTCGAGGCCGACGACGCGCCGGTCCTTCAGCGTGTCGGGGACGCTGTTGTTCACGATGCGCTGGGCGATGCCCTCGACGATCGCGGTCTTGCCGACGCCCGGCTCGCCGATCAGGCACGGGTTGTTCTTGGTGCGGCGCGAGAGCACCTCGATGGCCTGCTCGATCTCCTCCTCGCGGCCGACGACCGGGTCGAGCCTGCCCTGCCTGGCCTCCTCGGTCATGTCCCTGCCGTACTCGTCGAGCGTCGGTGTGTCGCTCTGGCGGCGCGGCTCGCCGTCGGTCCGGCGCGGGACGGCCGTCATGGCCTCCTGCAACTCGTTGGCGGAGACGCCCTCGTCCTGGAGGATCCGGGCGGCGCCGGAGTCGGGGCGCGCGGCGATCGCGAGCAGCAGGTGCTCGGGCCCGATGTACGACGACCGCAGCGCACGCGAGATCCGCTGGGCGTCGAGGATGGCCCTCTTGGCGGCCGGTGAGAGCGTGGCGGGCGGCTCGCCGGCCTCGCCCGGCCCGGCCATCTCGTCGATGCGGTCGCGCACCCGGCCCACGTCCACCCCGGCCGTGCGCAGCGTGTTGCGGATGGCGTCGTCCTCCGTCAGGGCGTCGAGGATGTCGAGCACGTCCAGGTCGGACGCGCCGCGCTGACCGGCGGCGTCCATGGCCCGCGCCAGGACCTCCCTCGCCGAGGCGGACAGCAGCCGGCCGACGTCCACCCGCTGCACGCCGGGCCGGGTAGGCGGCCAGGATTCCATGCCGCCGAACACCCGGCCCGTGAGCTCCTCGAACCCTCTGAACGGGTCCCCACCGAAAAACGACATCGCATGTCCCCCCTCGATTCGGGGGACCCCTACCGCGTACGCCGAACGTCACACCCAGCGTCAGGCAAAGCCTCGGGCCAGGTCAGGGACGTCGGCGCAGGCCCGCGTCGCCCAGCTCCGGCGGCTGCCAGCCCCGGTCGGCGGGGTTGAGCGTGACGCCCGGCGGGACGATCTCGTCGATCCTGTCGAGCACGTCATCCGTCAGCCGCACATCGGCGGCCGTGAGCTGGCCCTCCAGGTGTTCCATGGTGCGCGGCCCGATGATGGCCGACGTCACCGCCCGGTGCCTGATCGTGAACGCGATCGCCAGCTCGACCAGCGTGACGCCCGCCTCCTCGGCCAGCACGGCGAGCTGCTCGACGGCGTCCAGCTTGCGCTGGTTGACCTCCTTGGTCAGGTCGTACCGCTCGGGCAGCCGGGACGCCCTGCGCGTCTGCGGCTGCTCCTGCCCCTTGCGGTAGCGGCCGCTCAGCCAGCCGCCGGCCAGCGGGCTCCACACGATGACGCCCATGCCGTACTTCTCGGCCACGGGCAGCATGTCGGCCTCGATGCCGCGGGCGAGCAGCGAGTACGGCGGCTGCTCGCACACGAACCGCTCGAGCGAGCGCCGCTCCGCCGCCCACTGGGCCTCGACGATCTGGTGGGCGGGGAAGGTGGAGCTGCCGATGTAGCGGACCTTGCCCTGCCGTACGAGGTCGGTGAGCGCGCCGAGGGTCTCCTCGATGTCGGTGGCCGGGTCGGGCCGGTGGATCTGGTAGAGGTCGATCCAGTCGGTGCCGAGGCGGCGCAGGCTGTTCTCGACCTCCTGGATGATCCAGCGGCGGGAGTTGCCCCCCTTGTTGGGGCCCTCGCCCATGGCGCCGTGGACCTTGGTGGCCAGCACCACGTCGTCGCGTCTGCCCGACTTGGCGAGCGCCTGGCCGACGAACTCCTCCGACTGGCCCTGGGCGTAGACGTCGGCGGTGTCGATGAAGTTGATCCCCGAGTCGAGCGCGCGGTCGATGATCCTGGCGCACTCCGCGGGGTCGGATTCACCCCACCCGCCGAACATCATCGCTCCCAGGCAGAGCGGGCTTACCTTGAGTCCAGTACGTCCAAGTACGCGATATTCAGTCACAGAATTCACTCTGTCCCAATGGCGGTCTTGATGGGAGTGTCCCCGGAGACGAGTTCCAGGGTCCTGCGGGCCGTACCGGGGGCTTCGAGCAGGGCCGCGATGACGGCGGCCACGTCGTCACGGGGCACCGCCCCCGGCGGGACCTCGGGGGCCAGCCGCACCAGGCCCGTGCCGGGCTCGTCGGTCAGCCGTCCGGGCCGCAGGATCGTCCAGTCGAGGTCGCGGGCGCGCAGGTCCTCCTCGGCCTCGGTCTTGGCCGTGATGTACGCGGCCCAGACCTCGTCGCCACCCTGCGGCGCTCTGCCCGCGCCCATGGAGGAGACCTGGATGAACCGCCGCACACCCGCGCGCTCGGCGGCGTCGGCCAGCAGCACGGACGCGGCGCGGTCCACGGTGTCCTTGCGGGCCGCGCCGCTGCCGGGACCGGCTCCGGCCGCGAAGACCACCGCGTCGGCGCCCTCGGCGATCGCCGCCACCTCTTCGACGGTCGCCCGCTCCAGGTCGCACACCACGGCCTCGGCTCCGGTGGCCTCGATGTCGGCGACATGCGTGGGATTGCGCACGATGCCGACCGCGCCGGACTTGAGCCGCTCCTCCAGAAGCAGGGCGATCTTCCCGTGACCACCCGCGATGATGATCCGCATAGTCCCTCATGGTGTCATGGACCCATGAGCGAGTTTCCGGAGGCCCCGACGCCGGCATTCCTGTTCGACCTGGACGGCACCCTGATAGACAGCGTTTACCAGCACGTCATCGCATGGCGGCAGGCGTTGTCGAGCATGGGGATCGACCTGTCGGTGTGGCGGATCCACCGGCGCATCGGCATGAGCGGCGGGCTGTTCGTCAGCGCCCTGCTGCGCGAGACCGGGCTGAAGCTGACGCGGGAGCAGATCGAACAGTTGCAGACCACGCACATGGAGGCCTACGAGCAGCAGGTCCACTCCGTACGGCCGCTGCCCGGCGCGACGGAGCTGCTGTCGGAGCTCTCCTCGCGCGGCGTGCCGTGGGCGATCGCCACCAGCGGGTACGCCCGCACGGCGCGGCTCGCGCTGGGCATGCTGGGCCTGCCGGAGGACACCCCGATGATCACGCGTGACATGGTGCGCCGGGCGAAGCCGGACCCCGACCTGTTCCTGGCCGGTGCGGCACTGGTCCGGGTGGACCCCGCGCATGCCATGGTGGTGGGCGACAGCGTCTGGGACCTGCTCGCCGCCCGCCGGGCCGGCGCGCTGGGCATCGGGCTGCAGTCCGGTGGGTACGGCAGGGACGAGCTCGAACGCGCCGGCGCCTTCAGGGTCTACACCGATCCGGCTGACATGCTGGACAGGCTCGACGAGCTGGGCGTCCGACAGTCCGACTGATGCTGGAATATCCCCTGGAACCACCGAGCTGGATCATGCGTATCCCCCACAAAGGAGCTTGAGATGGACTTGGCAGACATCGGCGTCACCGGCCTGGCCACCATGGGGCGCAACCTGGCCCGCAACCTGGCCAGGCACGGATACGCGGTAGCCGTGCACAACCGCACATATGGGCGCACGCAGCAGCTGGTCAAGGAGTTCGGCGGGGAGGGCACGTTCGTCCCGTCCGAGGACCTGGCCGCCTTCGTGGCCTCGCTGAAGCGGCCACGCCGGGCGATCATCATGGTGAAGGCGGGGGCGGGCACCGACGCGGTGATCGACCAGCTCGCCGACCTGATGGAACCGGGCGACATGATCGTCGACGGCGGCAACGCGCACTTCGACGACACCCGGCGGCGCGAGGCGGCGCTGCGCGAGCGCGGCCTGCACTTCGTCGGCACCGGCATCTCGGGCGGCGAGGAAGGCGCGCTGAACGGGCCCAGCATCATGCCGGGCGGCTCGAAGGAGTCGTGGGAGGCGCTCGGCCCGATCCTGCAGGACATCTCGGCCAAGGTGGACGGGGTGCCGTGCTGCGTCCACGTCGGCCCCGACGGTGCCGGACATTTCGTGAAAATGGTCCACAACGGCATCGAGTATTCGGACATGCAGCTCATCGCCGAGTCGTACGACCTGCTGCGCCAGGCCCTGGGCGCGACTCCGACGGAGCTGGCCTCGGTGTTCCGCGAGTGGAACCGGGGCGAGCTGGACTCGTACCTGATCGAGATCACCGCCGAGGTGCTCGACCAGGTGGACGCCGAGACGGGCCGGCCGTTCGTGGACGTCGTGGTGGACCAGGCCGAGCAGAAGGGCACCGGCCGGTGGACCGTGCAGAGCGCGCTCGACCTGGGCGTGCCGGTGACGGGCATCGCCGAGGCGACCTTCGCCCGCGCCCTGTCCGGCCACCCGGAGCAGCGCGCCGCCGCCGCGTCCCTGCAGGGTCCCGGCCTTTCCGGGGTCGGGGGGAGCGAGCTGGTGGAGGACGTGCGGCAGGCCCTGTACGCGTCCAAGATCGTCGCGTACGCGCAGGGCTTCGACCAGATGGCCGCCGCCTCCCGTGAGTACGGCTGGGACGTCGACCTGGGGGCCATGGCCACGATCTGGCGCGGCGGGTGCATCATCCGGGCCAAGTTCCTGGACCGGATCCGGGCCGCGTACGACGCCAACCCGGCCCTGCCGACGCTCCTGGCCGACCCGACCTTCGCGGCCGCGCTGGACGCGGGGCAGGAGGCCTGGCGGCGCGTGGTGACGACGGCGGTGCAGATCGGCGTGCCCACGCCCGGCTTCTCGTCGGCGCTGGCCTACTACGACGGCCTGCGGCGCGACCGCCTCCCGGCCGCGCTGGTCCAGGGGCTGCGCGACTTCTTCGGCGCGCACACCTACCGCCGGGTGGACAAGGAGGGCTCCTTCCACACGGACTGGTCCGGCGACCGCACCGAACACCCGGCCTGACCCGCACCCAACGCCGCCGCCACCCACGCCGGACCGCCGCCCACGCCGGACCGGAGCCCCGGAGCCCCGGCGGCCACGCCACCCGCCGGCCCAACCATCCGCCCTCCGGCCGCACCGCCACTGACACGCGGCGACCGCGCCGGTGGGCGGCGGCCTGCTCGGGGGGCGCCTCGGGGGTGTGGCGGCCGTCTCGGGGGGCCGTCTCGGGGGTGTGGCAGCCATTTCAGGGAGCGTCTCGGGGGTCTGGCGGTCACGTCGGGGGCGGTCGATGCGGTTTCGGCCAGATGCGGTGGCGGTCGATGTGCGGGTGGCGGTGATGGGCGGTGGCGCAAGGATGTTCAAGACCCGGACGCCCGGTCCCCGGGAGGCTGGGCGCATGACAGCGACACTTACCTCCATCGTCATCGACTGCGCCGACCCCGCCGCCCTGGCGTCCTTCTACGCCCAGGCCACCGGCTGGCGGATCACCCCGGGTGACCCCGACTTCGTCAGCCTCGAGGGCGGCCCGGTCTCGGTCGGTTTCCAGCGGATCGACGGCTACCGGGGCCCGGCCTGGCCGGACAGCGGCAAGCACGCGCACCTCGACTTCACGGTCCCCGACGTCGGGGCCGCCATGAAAGAACTGGCCGATCTCGGCGCCACCGTGCCCGACTTCCAGCCGGGCGGCGGCGACTGGACCGTGCTCCTCGACCCCGAAGGCCACCCCTTCTGCGTCATGGGCGGCTGACTCGTCCGGTGTCCCTCGCGCTCTCGTTCAGGGAGTGCGGGGGGTGAGCAGGCGGCGCAGGGCGGTCGGGGTGTGGCCGACGTGGTGGCGGATCGTACGGGTGAGGTGGGCCTGGTCGGCGAACCCGAGGTCGGCGGCCAGCCCGGCCAGGCTCGGCTCGCCGTCCTCCAGCCGGTCGAGCGCCCGGCCCACGCGCACGCGATTGCGGTAGTAGGTCAGGGAGACGCCCAGCTCCCGGGTGAACGCCCGGCTGAGCTGGTACGGCGAGACGGCCAGGAGCTCGGCCAGCGTCATCAGCCCACCGGCCGCCGGATGATCGGCGGCGATGGCCTCCCGGGCGGCGTCGGCGATCACCGCCCCGGACCTCGGCCCACCGCCGCCCCGGGAGGCGCTCCCCTTGGCCGCACTGGTGTCGGCTCCTCCCACGCCGCCAACCCCGGCGTCGCTCGCCGCTGAACCCCGACCCCTCCGTAGCAGGCGAGCACGGTGTCGCGCGTGTCGTACCCCTTACGCTCCAGCAACTCGCGCGCTCTCGCG
>NZ_JBSGFQ010000200.1:0-15103 GCF_053603495.1 Nonomuraea sp. NPDC004186
ATCACCGAACAGGGCGACCACCACACCCTGATGTCCCTCAACGGCCTCTACGCCGACCTCTACACCCTCCAGGCCACCGCCTACCGCTGACCCTCTCGTGACTTGCACAATGTTCAAGTCCTTCCTATCGTCGGACTTGAACATTGTGCAAGTAGTCGTCCCGGGAGGGCCCCATGCCGGTTTCCGTCGTCATCGCGTCCACGCTGCAGTACGCGCTCGCGGTGCTGTTCCTCGTCCTGCCCGTCCTCGTCCACACGCACGGGGAGCGGGCCCAGCGCGCGGCCGAGGCGGTCGTGACCCGGCAGGGCCTGCCTGCGGGGGTGCTTGCCCGGCACGGGGTCAAGTTCGCCGAGAGCGTCGTGGAGCTGCTGTTCCCCCTCGCCATCTGCGCCGCCCTGGCGACGCTGGCCTCACTCGGCCTCGCGGGCAGCGGGGTGGGCCGGGTCCTGTCGTGGATCGCCGCCGCGCTCCTCATGACCGCGGGCGCGTTCGTCACCGGCACCCAGGTCTTCGCGTCCCGCTACGTCGAGGCGGCCTTCAAGAAGTCCGAGGAGCCGGGCGTGCGGGAGCTCGACGGGAGAGCGGTGGTGCGCGCGGCACGGGAGGCGTTCCCCGCGATCCTGCGACCGTTGATCGTGCTCCGGTTCGTGCTGACGGCCGCGGGTTCGGCGGCCGTCATCGTCCTGCTGGCGACTCCGGCCGCGAGCGCGTACTTCCATTAGCCAGCCGCGCGTCCAGCCCGTCGAGGATCGTCCGCAGCCCGAACTCGAACGAGTCCTCGTCCGGCAGGGAACGGGCGGCCTCCACCGACGGCGTGGCGCGGGCCCGCAGCCGGGGGAACTGCTCGGCGATCTCGCTGATGCGCGCGACGGTGGCGCGCAGCTGCTGCTCCTCGTCCGCCCCCGCCCTGCGGAGCCGGGCCCGCCACGCCAGCTCGGCCGCCTCACCCTGCGCGGCGCCGATGACGAACATGAGCACGGTCGCCGCCGCCTGGTCCACGTCCGGCCCACTGAACCCGGCGGCCTCGTAGACGGCCAGGCAGCGGTCGTCGTAGCGGGCCTTGTTGGGGCCGTGGAGGAGATGGGTGCTCATGGCCGGGAGCATCCAGAAGTGCCGGCCCAGCATGCCGTGCGCACCGGCGGCCAGCGCCGCCGCGGCCGCCCGCCAGCCGACCTCGTCGGGGTCGGGCAGCTCGATCTCGTCCCACACGTGGTCGGCGGCCAGCACGACCAGCTCGTCCTTGCTCTTGACGTGCCAGTACATGGCCGTGGCCGCCGCGCCTAGCTGGGTGCCCAGACGCCGCATGTTCAGCCCGTCCACACCCTCGGCGTCCAGCACCGAGACGGCGGCCCGGACGATCTGGTCCCGGGTCAGGGTGTCACGCGGCATGCCCCCCAACCTACCGCCCCGCCTGCGCGCTCACCGGCTCGCACGGTCACCGGCCTGCGCGCTCACCGGCTCGCACGGTCACCCGCTCGCACGTTCAGCCGCCCGCGCGACTATCGGCCGCACGGTGCTCACGCCCGCAGTGCCCACCCCGACAGCCGCCCATCTCGCGTTCGGCCGCTCCGTGTTCGCCCATCCCGCTCTCGCGTTCACGGCGTCCGCGTTCACGGCGTCGGCGTCCCCGCAGCGGCCACCCCGACAGCCGCCCATCTCGCGCCCGCCTACTCCGCGCCCGCCCATCCCACTCTCTCGCCACCGCTCCACCCGAGCGCCTGCCCCCACCCGAGCGCCTGCCCGTTGCCCGGCTCGCTGGCTCCCGGCTCGTTGCTTCCCGAGCCATTTGTCCCGAATCACGCGAGCTCATCGCTCCCCGGTCGCCGACGACGGACCTCCCGCGTGCCAGCCACAGGGACGGGCACGAGAGAGGTCCGTGAGGTAGGGGCGCGGGCAACGGGGATGGGGGTCAGCAGGAGGTGAGCATGCTGCCCAGTGCCGCCTTCTCCGTGCTGTCGGTGCTCAGCCCCCAGTACCACTTCACCTGGATCCAGGCGCGGGCGTACCGGCAGCGTTCGGCGGTGCGGGGCGGCTGCCACTCCGCCGGGTCCTGGTCCGACTTGGACTGGTTGACGTTGTCCGTGACGGCCCACAGCTGGGGCCCGCCCAGGTCGTTGGCGAACTGCTGGCGGCGGGAGGTGGTCCACGCCCAGGCGCCCGAGGCCCAGGCTTCGGCGAGCGGGACCATGTGGTCTATGTCCACGTCGGAGGCGGCGGTCCAGGTAGCGCCGTCGTACGGGCTGTACCAGGAGCCGGAGGTGGCGGCGCAGGAGGAGTTGGTCACGACGTTGGTGCCGTCGCGCTTGAGCACTTCCTCGCGGGTGTTGCAGGAGCCGCTGATCGTGATCCAGTGCGGGAACAGGTCGCGGTCGTACGTGCTGCTGTGAGATTCGGCCGCCACCGTGAGCTCGGCGAGGCGGGCGGCGGCGGTGCCGGCGGAGGGGATGTTCGGGGGGATCGCGGCGGCGGGTTGGGCGGTGGCGGTGAGGGTGAGGGTGGCGGCGCAGGCAATGGTCAGGGCGGCGGGTAACACGCGGTCGCGGTACATGGGGGGTGGGCCCTTCTGCCGCCGTCCTCGGCCGGCCACAGGTGCCGGTCAGGGGCGAGGAGGGCGGGCACCTCGACCGTGTCATTGTCCGCATTAGTCCATATATGGCCAGGTTTGCCGAGCTCGCATGGAGGCGTCGGGCGACTACTGACATGAACGGTCATGCAGTCACAAGTCCGCCTGTCAATGTTGGAGCGGCGTTCATCGCCCTGTCATTGCGTACCTGGAGCCGCGACCGTCGGCGTCCTCTCGTTGCGAGTACGCCGGACCTCTGTCGAAGGCCGTGCGCGACAGGGCGCGGAGTCGGGATCCGGACGGTTCGGCTCGCGTCCCCGCCGCCTCGACCGGGGGAGGCCGGTGACTGCGCGCCACGTTGCCGCTGTTCTGGTTGACACGTCGTCGAAGGCCAGAAAGTGGCCGTCGAAACGGGCTTCGACTGGGCGAATATTCCGGTAATTCGCTCGGCCGGGATTCAGGGTGGGTTATGTCGATGAGTTTCGCCCATCCAGGGTTGCCGAGCCGACGATTTGGGTGGTGGTGGAGAATGGCGCGGGCGTAATCGGAAGCCCCAGGTCGCCGTAGGCGTACCCGTAGTGTGATCAAGGCTTGACGGGGAGCGTTCGGACCGCTAAACGACAGACATGGCGAACGTCAAGGCGCGGCTCCGTGCCGCAGTCTCCAACGTGGATCTCGGCATCGTGCTGCTCGTCGCCGCTGCCGTCAGTGTGCTCGATCTGCTCGATGTGCTCAAAGACGGACAATCGGACCAGCTGATTCTGCCGGTGCTGGCCCTGCTCGCGTTCGTCTGGATCAGGGACAGGAACAGGCAGGCCCGGGTGGCCGACCAGCTTGATACTGTCGCGCGTACGACCGACGGAATGTGGCGATTGCTGGCCAGCGGCGACTCGGTCAAGTCGCTCAACGGGGCGGCCATCACCCGGCTTCTTGAGGAGGCGCGGGCGGGCAGCGATATGTGGCTGTTCAAAGGGGGCACGGGCACGTTTATCCGGGCGGTGACGCTGCCCGAATGCGTTGAGCGGGCCAAGAGGAAGCGCAGCAAACTGCGTTTCCTGCTGGAATTAATCGATCCGACGGACGAACCTCTGTGCGCGGAGTACACCCAGCTGCACCTCAGTCTCGCCGACGACGGCGCCGAGGAGAAAGGGTGGACGTCTCTGGGCACGCGCAAGGACGTCTATTCGACGATCCTGGCCGCCTGCTGGTACCGGCAGCACAACAGCCAGGTGCTGGAGTTGCGGATCGGCCTGTCCCGTACCATCTCGCTGTTCCGCTGTGACCTCACCAAGCACAATCTGGTGATCACCCAGCGCGGTCCCGAGTTTCCCGGCCTCGCCATTCCGCAGAACAGCCCGCATTACAACCCGTGGTCCATCGAGCTGCACAACAGCCTCGACCAGACCAAACTGCTGGACGTGGCGAAAGCGCCGCAGCTGAGCGCCCGGCCGACCGTGGACGAGACGCGTCAGCTGTTCGAGCGCCTGGGCATTCCGCTGACCGAGGAGTTCGAGGACTCCGATGTGGCGGACATCGCCAGGGGTGCGCTCAACCGCGTCGACCCGTACGAGGGGCGGGTGCCGGTCGCCGCGCCGTCGGTCAACTGACCGCGCGGGAGGGCGACGACGGCGCGGTGGGTCTGGTTGCAGGGGTAAGGCTGTCAGGCCGGGTGCGGGCAGTGGGCGATCAGTGGTCCGGGGGACGGCGCGTGCGGGCGTGGTCGCCGTCGTGGCGGGTGTCGTGGTGGGCGTGCTCGCGGCCCGCGCGCTTGGTTGCGCTCACCGGTCAGGGTCCGCCCGGTTGGTACGCGCCGCACCTGACACGTGCGCTTCCCCGCGGACGCCGCCCGGACCGGATGGGCTGATGCCGGCCGTGAGCGGTGAGCGGTGGGCGGTGAGCCGTGAGCCGTTGACCGTGAGCCGTGGGTCCACTGGTGCGTCGCTCTGGAACGTCGCTGCCCCGCCTTCGCGGTCAGTTGACCGACGGCGCGGCGACTGGCGGTTGGTGGGTTCGGAGCGGCGCGGTGGCCGGGGGCTGCGGGTTCGGATTGGCGCGGTGGCCGGAGGCTGTGGGTTCGAGGTCGATGCTCGGTGAGTGGGCTCCCTCAGACCACCGTGCGGGCCGACGCCCGGTGAGCGGCTCCCTTCGATGAGAGAAGCGCGCAGCTCAACAAGGGTCGCCGGCGTCGACGGGGCCGAGTGATTCGTGGGTCGTGCCGCCCAGTGCGGCGAGGACGGCCTCTTCCACCGTGGTGTGCACGTGCAGGACGGTGTGCGCCCACGTGAGTTCCATGATCCGGGCCAGCTTCGGATCGGGGGCGGCCAGGTGCAGGCTGCCGCCGTGCTGGCGGGCGAAGGCGTGGGTGTTGAGCAGGACGCGCAGGCCCGCGCTGCCCAGGAACTGCGCCTCGCTGAGGTCGATCACCACGTGCTCGCCGGGCTGCCGCCTGCTGCCGCGGATATGACGATCGAGCTGGCCGGCGGTCGCGACGTCGACCTCGCCGGCCACCGAGATCACGCTCACGCCCGGCAATCTCTGAATGGCGAACGTCAGATCCGGCATGCGGTGCCCACCGATCGGAGTCCGGAGACGATGCACTGTTATGGCTTGCCCGTATCGCACCATATCCGGGCGCCCGCCTTTCGCCTAGACATCAGCACTTACTTCTTTCCGGCCGGGGCCTCGCGCCCGGCACGCCCGAGGTGAGCAGGGGATTCATGGAACCCACACGATCCGTGCAAGACCAGCCCGGCACAGTGGAACGTACGGGACGAGTGATTGGCGGTCGGACATATTCAGCGCGCGGGAACGGACGGAAATACGAATATCCGCGACGCCGCGAATTTCGGTGTCGCTCTCCCCGAGTTTGACCGTGCTCGCCATGATCACGGATGCGCTCGCGGGCCGTTATCGCGGTCTGCCTCAATCGTGGCGAAGGGCGGTTCAGGCACGGTCCGGCTGGCGGTCGAAGGAGGCGGTACGGCCGCTGGGCGCACCCGGCCATGCGGTGGTGCCGGACAGCGTCGTACCGTGTGTCCCCGTCGGTGACGTATCCGTCCAGGAGCAGATCGATCGCTTGCATGACATGCCGCCCGACCTCCTGCTCAAGGACCTGGAGCAGGCGTTCGGGCCGCTGCCCGCGCACTGGCGGGCCGCCGCCGACCGGCCAGACCGCTGGCTGCGCGGGTACGCGGGCGCGCTCGCCGACGTGTGGGCCGTCGCCGAGCCGCTGTGGAGCAGGGCGCGCCCGCTCCTTGACAGGGAGGTCGCGCGGGTGGGCGTCGCGAGCGTGCGCGGTGGGGCGGACGCGCTGCTCGGCTCGCTCGCCGGGCGGCTCGTCCGTGACGAGAACGGCCTGGTCATCGAGGGGGTCGCGGCCGGTGTCCACGAGCTGGGGGACCGGTCGCTGGTGCTCGTGCCGATGCTGGCGGGCAAGGACGCGCTGATCGTCGGGCTGGACGATCCGGAGACCGTGTGGATCGCGTATCCGGTTCCCGCGGCCGGGAGGCTGTGGCGTACGGACTGCGACGACCTCTCGGAGCTCGTGGGACCCGTACGGGCGGAGCTGCTGCGCACGCTCGACCGGCCCATGACCATGGCCACGCTGGCCGGCGGCATGAACATCCCGCCCAGCAGCCTGACGTTCCACTGTGACCGGCTGGTCGCGGCGCGGCTCATCGCCCGTGAGCGCCGGGGCCGCGAGGTGTGGATCGACCGCACACCCCGGGCGGGGGCGCTCCTGGAGCTGTGCCTCCGCTGAATCCCCCAAGGGGAACGGGAGCGCTCGTGATCCGGCGCGCCCCCGTTCAGCGAACTGCTGCTCAGCCGGCCTTGGTGAACTGGTTGAACAGCGGGCCGTCGAGCGTCCAGCCCGGCTCGTTGGCCAGGATCTTCTGGGTGTGCGATTCGATGGCGAGGCGCCACTTGTTGTTGTTCGACAGGCGGAAGATCTTCACCGTCTCACCGGCGGAGGCCGCGGCGGGCGCGTACCCGAGGATGCCCTCGTAGCGGAACTTGCCCGAGTTCACGAGCGACTCCCGCTCCGTGACGGAGCCGGTCACGATGTAGGAGGCCTTGCTTTCCCAGCGCAGCCGGTAGAGCGGCTTGCCGCCGGCGAAGGGGGCACGCGAGATGTAGTACATCGGGGTCTGGGTCAGTGACCAGCCGTGCTTGGTGATCGCGCTTTCCTTCTCCGCCTCGTTGCTGGTGTAGAAGAAGCCGCCGTCCTTCGTCACCAGCTCGTAGACCTTCACCCGCTGCTCGGCGACGCTCTGCGCCGACGACGCCGTCGTGGCGGACGCCTGCCTGGCGATCCCGAAGGACAGCGTGGCGCCGAGCGCCACGGCGAGCCCGAGGCCGACGGGGCGGGTCATGCGGCCGAACGATATAGCCATGAAGCTGTTTCCCTCCATATGGATGGCAATGCCCGGCCAAGCTAACAGTGCGTTGTGTAACCGCCTTTTCCATTTCGAGTAACGTCTAAGGGTTACTCGGCCAGCCGTGTGCGCAGGCGGTCGGCGTCCGGGTGGTTGAGCTGCTCCAGCAGCTCCAGCGCGCGGCGGAACGTGTCGAGGGCGGCGGCGCGGTCGCCGGCGGCGTCGTACATCTCGCCGAGGTGGACGGTGGTGTCGGCCTCGTGCCAGCGGTCGCCGACCTCCTGGAACAGGCCGATGGAACGCTGATAGAGCTCGGCGGCCTCGGCGAAGCGGCCGAGGTGGTGGTAGGCGTAGGCGAGGCTGTCGCCCGCGCTGGCCTGGCCGTGCCGGTAACTCAGCTTCGCGTGCAGGTCCAGGGCCTCCTGGCAGTACGGGATGGCCTCCTCGTACTCGCCGAGCAGGACGAGCTGGTAGCCGATCGAGTTGAGGAACAAGGCCGCGCCCGCCTCGTTGCCCGCCTCGCGGTGGAGCGCGAGGGCCTGATGGAACTGTTCGAGGGCGGCGCGGGGCCGGTCCTGCTTCTGGTGGATGAAGCCGAGGCCCAGATGCGCACGGGTCCGGCCGTCACGGTCGCCCAGCTCGGTGAACAGGGCGATCGCCCGCTCCAGGTAGGCCCGCGCGTCGTCGAGCCGGCCGAGCCGGATGAGGGCGCGGCTGGCCCCGGCGTGGGACTGGGCCTCGCCGAACCGGTCCGCCTGCCGCCGGGCGACGGCGAGCGCGGCGCTGTGGGCGGCGAGCAGGTCGAGCCAGCGCCCCTGGCGGTCCAGGTAGTCGCTGAGCGTCCAGCCGATCTGCCACGCGCGGGTGCCGAGGCCGGTGTCGGCGGCGTGCCGGACGGCAGCCATGAGCGTGGGGTGCTCGGTGGCGAACCATTCCATCGCCTGGTCGTGGTCCGCCGGGTTCTCCGGGGACGTCCCCGGAGAGGGCTCGTCCAGGGTCAGCGGCTGCCGGCTGCGGTTGATGATCAGGGCTGCGGCGTGGGCCGTGTGCAGGTAGTGGTCGAGCAGGCGGCACGTCGCGGCCCGCCGCTGATCGGAGGAGGAGGAGGAGGAGGAGGAGGAGGAGGAGGAGGAGGAGGAGGAGCTGGGGCCGTAGATGGCGGGGTCGGCGGGGGAGGTGGGGAGGTCCTGTTCGGCGGCGTAGGCGCGTAACAGGTCGTGCATGGTGAAACGGTCGGCGACGTTCTCGGTGACGAGGTGCGCCCGTACGAGCTCCCCGAGCAGCGCCCGCACCGCGCCGCCCGTGAGCCCGGCCAGGCTAGCCGCCGCCGCGCCGCCGAGATCCGGGCCGAACGCGCTCCCCAGCAGCCTGAACAGGCGCGCGGCCGGCGGCGTGAGCGCCCGGTAGGACCAGGAGAAGACCGCGCGGAGGCTGGCCGTCTGCTCCCCGGCGTCCAGGAGGTCGAGCCGGGAGGAGTCCTCGCGCAGCTGCCCGGCGAGCACGGCCAGCGGGAAGCCGGGATGCATGCGGGCGCGGGCCGCGACGATGCCCAGCGCCAGCGGCAGCCCGCCGCAGCGGTCGAGCAGGTCGGCCACCGCGTCCGGCTCGGCCCGCACCCGCTCCTCGCCCAGCAGGCCGGTGATCGCCTGGCGGGCCTCCTCCGGGTCGAAGGCGTCGAGGGGGATGGGCCGGGCGCCGTGGCCGGTGATGAGGCCGGGCAGCTGACGGCGGCTGGTGACCAGCACCGCGCAGGACGGGCTGCCGGGCAGCAGCGGGGTCACCTGGTCGGTGTCGCGGGCGTTGTCGAGCACGATCAGCATCCGCTTGCCCGCCACCAGGCTGCGGTAGAGCGCGGCCTGCGCCTCCAGGCCGACGGGCACCGCGGCGGCGTCCACGCCCAGGGCGTCGAGGAAGCCGCGCACCGCCGTCTCGGGCGGCATGGGCGCGTCGGAGGGGTCGAAGCCGCGCAGGTTCACGTACAGCTGGCCGTCGGGGAAGCGGGGTAGGTTGCCGTGCGCCCAGTGCAGGGCGAGCCAGGTCTTGCCGACGCCGCCCGTGCCGCCGATGGCGGAGATCACCACCGTGTTCCCGGACGCGGCCATGATCCGGTCGAGGGCGGCCAGCTCGCGCGAGCGCCCCGCGAACGACGGCGGCGGCGGGGGGAGCTGGCGGGGCACCGGTACGGGGCGCGGGGTGAGCGTGGTCTCGGCGGTGAGCATCCGCAGGTGCAGCCGCCGCAGGTCGGGGCCGGGATCGGCGCCCAGCTCGTCGGCCAGCCGGCGGCGGGTCCGCTCGTAGCGGTCGAGCGCCTCGGCCTGGCGGCCGTTGCGGTAGAGGGCGAGGATGAGCTGCCCGACGAGGCGCTCGTCGAGCGGGTGGCGATCGGCCAGTACGGCCAGCTCGGGCAGCAGCTCGGCGTGCCGGCCCAGCCGGAGCTGGACGTCGTGGTGGTCGAGCCGGGCGGACAGGCGTTCGGTCTGGAGCGTGTGGCGCAGGGCCGCCAGCCACGGGGTGTCCAGGTCGGCGAACGGCTCCCCGCGCCACAGGCCGAGCGCGACCCCGTACAGCCGGGCGGCCTCCCGGTCGTCGCTCGCCCGCGCCCGGGCCAGCAGCGCGCGGAAGCGGTGGAGGTCCACCGCCTCCTCCCGCACCCGCAGGAGGTAGCCGGCGGCGCTGCGGTGGATGCCGTCGGAGGGGGACAGGATGGAGCGCAGGCGGGACAGGTAGCTGTGCAGCGTGCCCGCGGCCCGTTGCGGCGGGGCGTCGCCCCAGACGCGGTCGGTCAGCTGGTCGAGGGAGACGGGACGGTTGGCGTCGACGAGGAGGGCCGCCAGCACGCAGCGTTGCCGCGCGGGCCCGAGGTTGATCGGCCGGCCGTCCGCCCACGCGCTGACCTCGCCCAGGATCCCGAACTCGACCCCCACGGGACTCATCCTAGGGCGCGGCCGTCACCGCGGGCCGTCACCGCGGGCCGTCACCGCGGGCCGTCACCGCGGGCCGTCACTGCGGGCCGTCACCGCGGGCTGTCACTGCGGGCCGTCACCGGGGCAGGAGCGGCTTGGACAGCTCGAACACCCCGCCGATCCCTCTGCCGGGGATGTCGAAGACGACGGCGGCCAGGTCCTTGGCGGGGATCACGTGAGTGCCGGTGGCGCCCCGGCGCGCGTTCGGGTCCCAGACGGTGATCGTGCCCTTCGCGGTGTCGTAGCCGTAGGCGACGATGGCGTGGCCGAAGTCGCGCTTCTTCCTGCTCCAGGGCAGCCGGTTGCCGAGGACCGCGACGATCGTGGGCTTCCCGAGCACGCCGACCGCCTGGGAGACCTGCGCCATCAGCGCGGCGGGGTCGTCCTTCGCGTACGTGAGCCGGAACTGGTAGCCCTCCGGCCCGACGTACGCGTTGAGCACGGCCAGCGTGTTCTCCCGCTTGGTCGAGCGGGCCTCGGCGCTCGTCTTCATCTCCTCGGCCAGCTGGTCCTGACCGCGCCTGACGCCGAACGCGCGCAGCACGATCGCGCTGGACGCCGGGGCGCAGTAGTAGCTGGTCCGCTGAGCCTGCCCCTTGATCCCCACCGAGACCGCGGCGGGCACCGCGAGCTGCACCCTGACCGGGGGCAGCACGGTCGCGGACCCGGCGACGAGCGGCACGGTCGCGGACCCGGCGACGAGCGGCACGGTCGCGGACCCGGCGACGAGCGGCGCGGTCGCGGACCCGGCGACGAGCGGCGCGGCCGCCGCGGGTGGGGTGGCGACGGGCAGGACATAGGCGGCGAGGGCGGCGCCGAGGACGAGTCTTGCGGAACGCACGCGGTCTCTCTCCGTGTTGCAGGCGATACGGAAGTGACCAAAATACACACTTCAGCGGCTCAGTTGTTCGTTCATGATGAGGAACGCCCCCAGCCCGTGGAAGTCGTTGACCGGCCGGGCACGCCCGAAGTAGTAGGCGAGCGAGTCGCTGGCGTTGGTGCCCTCGCTGACGCCCACGAGGTTGGTCCGCCCGTCGGAGCCGAGCGACACCTGGGAGAGCACTCCCTGGTAGCCGCGTTCGGCGTTCGCGCGGTAGGAGGCGTCCACGTACCCGCGCTCGACCGCCCGCGAGATCGTGTACGTGTACATCGCCGAGCACGACGTCTCCGTCCAGTTCGACGGGTTCGACGGCTCGGTGACCACCTGCCACCAGCGGCCCGTGGCCGGGTCCTGCCAGCGGGCGTAAGCGGGCACGAGCTCGCGCAGGATGTCGATGAGCGCCGCCCGGCGCGGATGGTCGGCCGGGATCAGCTCGAGGATGTCGGTCACGGCCATCCCGAACCAGCCCATCGCCCGGCACCAGGAGATCCCGTTCGTGTTGCCCAGGGAGGGTTTGACCCAGGACGCGGTGGGGCCGCCCGGCTCGTCGTAGGCGTGGTACAGCAGCCCGGCGGCCTGGCCCGACGTGCGGCGCAGGTGGCTCCAGTAGATCTCGAGCTGCTTGGCCGGCTCGGCGCTGGTGAAGGAGTCGGCCGCCACCCAGGCGCCGTACCGGGCGAGGAACGGGTCGGCCATGTAGACGCCGTCACCCCAGAGCTGGCCCTCGCGGGAGGTGGAGGTGGAGTGCCACCAGCCGCCGTCGGAGGTGCGCGGGTACGTGTTCAGCCGGGTCCTGATCTTGGCCGCGGCCGTGCGGTAGCGGGCCTGCCCGGTCTCTCGGTAGAGGGCGAGCAGGACGTTGCCGGCCTGCATGCTGTCGAGGTTGCCGAAGGTCTGGGAGATGCCGCCGGAGGAGTCCACGAACCGGTCGGCCCAGTCCTTGATGTACTGCAGGTAGCGGGGCTCGCCCGTGCGCTGGTAGACGAGGTACTGGCCCCAGAGGTAGAGGCCCTGCGGGTAGCTCCAGCCGCCGAGCGTGCCGGGGGAGAAGCGGGCCATCGTGGAGTCGACCATCGCCCTGGACCAGTCGGTGCCCGCCGAGGAGGGGTCCACGCTCAGCGAGTCGAGGTTAGGGCCGCCGTTGGACGTGGTGGCCGTGGCCTTGACCGCGTTCGCGCCGGCTGTCAGCGTGACCCGTACGGTGACGGTCCGCCAGGTGGTCCAGGCGCCAGTGCCGGGGAAGGACAGGGTGGTGCCGGTGCCGCCGGCGGTGACGGTCATCGGGCGGTCGGCGGCCGTCCCGTTGGCGTAGCGGAGGGCGAGCGTGACCGGGCCGGGGTCCGCCGCCTGGATGGTCCACTCGACGGAGGAGCCGGTGACGTTGTCGAGGTTGACGAACCCCGAGCCGGTGAACCCGGCGTGGTTCGACTCCACGACCCCCTGCGAGATCGTCCCGTTCTCGGCCTCGTAGAGGGTGGCCGCCGCGGCCGAGCTGACGGCAACCGGTTGCAGAAATAACAGGCCGCCGAGTGCCGTGGCGGTGATTGCGCGAAGACGTCCCATGTATCACTCCGGGTCTGACGAGCTGTGATGCCGTGCCGCCGGTGCGGTCCTGCACGATCGGAGGCCCATGGCTCCGATCTCCTTGCGCATTTCAGGGATACATCCCGGCGTGGTGCCCTGTCTACCGGTCAATGTCATCCGATGTATCGATGCAACAAAGTTAGGAAACTTTCCTAAGCAATGGACCGTTCCAACTATTGACGAGGCTGACGGTTTATGGCAAACGTTTGGAAAGCTCCCCTCTCTTACACCCGGCATCACTCTCAGCCAGGAGCGCCCGATGAACTTCAGCAAGTCCCGGGCCTGCGTCATCGCCTGCTTACTCGCCCTGGGAATGGCCACGGCCCTCCCGGCGGACGCGGCGCCCACCCGGTACGAAGCCGAGAACGCGACGATCTCCCAAGGCGTCGTCGAGTCCAACCACGCCGGCTACTCCGGCACCGGTTTCGTCAACGGGGACAACGTCGCCGGCTCCTACACACAATGGACGATCAACGCGCCCGCCGCGGGAACGGCCACGCTGGCCTTCCGCTACGCCAACGGCACCGGCGCCGACCGCCCCAGCGACATCGCGGTCAACGGCACGACCGTCGCCGCCGCCCGGTCCTTCCCCGCCACCGGCGCCTGGACCACCTGGACCACGATCACGCTGACCGCCCAGGTCACCGCGGGCACGAACACGATCAGGGCCACCGCCACCGGCGCGGGCGGCAACCCGAACTGGGACTACCTCGACGCCGAGGTCCAGTCCTCGAACTTCACCGATTACCAGGCCGAGTCCGGGACGATCTCGCAGGGCGTCGTCGAGTCGAACCACGCCGGATTCACCGGCTCCGGGTTCGTCAACTACGACAACGTCACCGGCTCCTACGTCGAGTTCGCCGTCAGCGCGGCCGCCGCCGGCACCCAGAGCCTGACCTTCCGCTTCGCCAACGGCACCACCACCGACCGGCCGATGACCATCGCCGTCAACGGCGCCGCGGTCGCCACCGCCCGGTCCTTCCCCGGCACCGGCGCCTGGACGACCTGGCAGGAGATCAGCGTGAACGCGCCGCTCAACGCGGGCGGCAACACGGTCAGGGCCACGGCCACCACGGACAACGGCGGCCCGAACCTCGACCGGCTGCGGGTCACCGGCCCCGGCGACACCGAGAAGCCGACCTCGCCGGGCCAGCCGACGTGCTCCGACATCACGCACAACGCCCTGACCCTGGACTGGCCGCCGTCCACCGACAACATCGGCGTGGTGGGCTACGACATCTACCACCAGGGCCAGCAGATCGCGACCGCGACCGCGCCGCCGTACCGGCTGACCGGGCTCAACCCGAACTTCTCCTACCAGCTGTCGGTCTTCGCCCGCGACGCCTCCGGCAACGTGTCGCTGAGCAGCCCCGAGGCGAACTGCCAGACGCTGCCCGCGCCCGCCGACAACCCGCCCTCGCAGCCGGGGCAGCCCACCGTCAGCGGCGTGCAGTCCGCCTCCGCCACCGTGACCTGGGGCGCCTCCACCGACGACAACGGCGTGCGGGCCTACCTCGTGCGCGACAACGCCACCAACGCCGTGCTCGCCACGGTGACCGGCACCCCGCCCGCCACGACGGCCAGTGTGCCGCTCGAATGCGCGCACACGTACCAGGTGCACGTGGTCGCGCGTGACAGCGCCAACCAGCTCTCCACGCCGAGCGCGCCGTCCGCGTCGTTCACCACCGGGACCTGCGGCACCGTGCCGCAGACGCCGACCAGCATCGCCGGCGGCTGGGACGTGCCGTGGGACATCTCCTGGGTGCCCGACGGCACGTACGCGCTGGTGACCGAGCGCGACACGTTCAAGGTCTTCAAGATCACTCCGTCGGGCACCAAGACGCAGGTCGGCACCGTGCCCAACGTGCAGACCACCGACGGCGAGGGCGGCCTGATGGGCCTGGACTTCTCGCCCACCTGGAACGGCACGAGCGACCAGGAGGTGTTCTTCATGCACACCGCCTCCGAGGGCAACCGGGTCGTGAAGATGAACTTCAACGGCACCGCGCTCAGCGGCTACGCCACCATCCTCCAGGGCATCGACAAGAACCGGTACCACAACGGCGGGCGCATCAGGTTCGGCCCCGACGGCTACCTGTACGTCACCACCGGCGACGCGCAGCAGTCGAGCAACGCCCCCGACCTCGACTCGCTCAACGGCAAGATCCTGCGCATCACCAAGACCGGCGCCGCCGCGCCCGGCAACCCGTTCGGCACCCGCGTCTACAGCTACGGCCACCGCAACCCGCAGGGCCTGGCCTGGGACTCGGCCGGCCGGCTGTGGGAGTCGGAGCTGGGCAACTCCTCGCGTGACGAGCTCAACCTCATCCAGCCGGGCAAGAACTACGGCTGGCCCACCTGTGAGGGCACCTGCAGCACGTCCGGCATGACGAACCCGAAGTACACCTGGAGCGTCTCCGAGGCCTCGCCGAGCGGCATCGCCATCGTCAACAACACGGTCTTCATGGCGGCGCTGCGCGGCCAGCGGCTGTGGCGCATCGTGCTGAACGGCGAGAACGTCTCGACGGTCAACTCGTACTTCAACGGCACGTACGGCAGGCTCCGCGCGGTCGAGAAGGTGCCCGGCGCCAACGCCATCTGGTTCGGCTCCACCAACTCCGACAACAACGGTGACGGCTCGGCCGACACCATCCGCCGCTCCAACATCCAGTAGTCACCCCCCTCATCGCCGGCGGCCGCGCCATCGCGCGGTGGCGGGGTGCGCGCCCCGGAGCCG